>NZ_WIWL01000195.1:0-34558 GCF_009600105.1 Pseudomonas sp. FSL R10-0056 | reverse complement strand
CATCTGGCTCATGGGCGGCTCGGATCAGGTGTTACGGGGATTCTCGCATAACTGAAGGCTTGTTCGGAGATTCCCTAGGGAAGCACAAAACGGCCTTTCAGCCACCCTGGCCAATGTACGCGCCACTACCGCAGGCCTGACCGAGCAGGAAGCCACTGAACGCCTGCAAAGCGATGGCTACAACGAAGTGGCTCACGACAAGCCGCCTCACGCACTGGTGCAGTTTCTGCTGGCCCTGCATAACCCTTTTATCTATGTGCTGCTGACCCTGGGTGTGATCAGCTTTGTCACTGACTACTGGCTGCCAGAACGCGATGGCGAAGAAGGCGACCTGACCAAAGTCATCATCATTGGCCTGATGGTTGGCCTCAGCAGCCTGCTGCGGTTCTGGCAGGAGCACCGCTCGGCCAAGTCCGCCGAAGCCCTCAAGGCCATGGTCCGCACCACCGCGACCGTGGTGCGGCGCGACAACAGCGGTACCCGCACCTCGGTGCACGAAGTACCGATGCGCGAACTGGTTGCCGGCGATATCGTGCAGCTGTCGGCCGGCGACATGATCCCGGCGGATATTCGCCTGATCGAGTCCCGCGATCTGTTTATCAGCCAGGCCGTGCTCACCGGCGAAGCCTTGCCGGTGGAGAAGTACGACACCCTGGGCGATGTGACACAAAAGTCCGCCTCCAGCACCGCCGCCGACCAGAGCAACCTGCTGGATCTGCCCAATATCTGCTTTATGGGCACCAACGTGGTCAGTGGCACTGCTCGCGCCGTAGTCGTGGCCACCGGCCCGCGCACCTACTTTGGCTCGCTGGCCAAGGCCATCGTCGGCTCGCGCACGCAAACCGCGTTCGATCGCGGAGTCAACAGCGTCAGCTGGCTGTTGATCCGCTTTATGCTGGTTATGGTGCCCATTGTGTTTTTCCTCAATGGTTTCTCCAAGGGCGACTGGGGCGATGCCTTCCTGTTTGCCCTGGCAGTTGCCGTGGGCCTGACCCCGGAAATGCTGCCAATGATTGTCAGCGCCAACCTGGCCAAGGGCGCAACCGCCATGGCCAAACGCAAGGTGGTGGTCAAACGCCTCAATGCCATCCAGAACCTGGGCTCGATGGACGTGCTGTGCACCGACAAAACCGGCACCCTGACCCAGGATCACATCATCCTCGAGCATCACATCGACGCCAGTGGCCAGCGCGATGAGTCGGTACTGGCCCTGGCCTGGCTCAACAGCCATCACCAAAGCGGCATCCGCAACTTGATGGATCAGGCCGTGGTGCAGTTTGCCCTGCAGGACCCAAAATTCAACGCGCCGCACAACTACAGCAAGGTCGATGAACTGCCCTTTGACTTCGTACGGCGGCGCCTGTCGATCATCGTCAAGGACAACCGTGGCGACCACCTGCTGGTGTGCAAGGGCGCAGTCGAAGAAATGCTCGGCATCGCCACCCATGTCATGGAAGGCGACACCCGCGTGGTTCTGGACCCCACACGCCGCGAGCAACTGCTGGCCCTGGCCAACGAGTACAACGAGGACGGCTTCCGCGTACTGCTGGTCGCCACCCGCGAAATCCCCAAGGCACAGGCGCACAAGCAGTACAACACCGCAGACGAGCGCGACCTGGTCATCCGCGGCATGCTCACCTTCCTCGATCCACCAAAGGAAACTGCCGGGCCGGCGATTGCAGCCCTGCAAGAAATCGGCGTAGCGATCAAGGTGCTGACCGGCGACAACGCTGTAGTCACCGGCAAAATCTGCCGCCAGGTGGGCCTGGAGCCAGGCACACCGCTGCTTGGGCCACAAATTGAAACAATGGACGACGCCGCACTGCAACTGGAGGTTGAGCAGCGCACGGTGTTTGCCAAGCTCACCCCACTGCAAAAATCCCGGGTGCTGAAAGCGCTGCAAGCCAATGGCCATACCGTCGGTTTTCTCGGTGACGGTATCAATGACGCGCCAGCCCTGCGCGATGCCGACGTAGGCATTTCGGTGGACAGCGGTACGGATATAGCCAAGGAGTCGGCTGACATCATCCTCCTGGAAAAGAGCCTGATGGTGCTCGAAGAAGGCGTACTCAAGGGGCGCGAGACCTTCGGCAATATCATGAAGTACCTGAACATGACCGCCAGTTCGAACTTCGGCAACGTGTTCTCGGTATTGGTAGCCAGCGCCTTCATCCCTTTTCTGCCAATGCTGTCGATCCACCTGCTACTGCAAAACCTGATGTACGACATCTCCCAGCTGGCCTTGCCGTGGGACAAGATGGACAGGGAATACCTGCAAAAACCGCGCAAGTGGGACGCCAAGAACATCGGCCGCTTCATGATCTGGATCGGGCCAACGTCGTCGATCTTCGACATCACTACCTTCGCCCTGATGTGGTACGTGTTCTCGGCCAACAGCGTGGAAATGCAGACCCTGTTCCAGTCCGGCTGGTTTATCGAGGGACTGCTGTCACAAACCCTGGTGGTGCACATGCTGCGCACGCGCAAGATTCCGTTCTTCCAGAGCACTGCAGCATGGCCGGTGATCATGATGACCCTCATCGTGATCGTGCTGGGTATCTACGTACCGTTCTCGCCCCTGGGCACCATGGTGGGCCTGGAACCACTGCCGCTGTCGTACTTCCCTTGGCTGGTGGCCACCCTGTTCAGCTATTGCTGTGTCGCGCAACTGATGAAAACGATCTACATCCGCCGTTTCAAGCAGTGGTACTGAGTTGAAACAACGCGGGCCGGCGCCACACCGCGCCAGCCCGCGCGCAAAAAATGAATGCGTGTTCTGTGGAGATTCCTCATGTCGGGAACCACTCTGTTACTCAACCTCGCGGGCGCCATCGCACTTTTGCTGTGGGGCACCCATATGATTTCCACGGCCCTGCTGCGCGGGTTTGGCACCCAACTGCGCAACTGGATGGGGCGCAATCTGAATAACCGCTGGATGGCACTGATCAGCGGCATCGGCATTACCGGCGGACTGCAAAGCAGTACGGCGGTCAGCCTTATGGCCACGTCCTTTACCGCAGCCGGCACCCTGGGCCTGGCGCCCGCCCTGGCCGTGATGCTGGGGGCCAATATCGGCTCGACCCTGGTGGTACAACTGCTGAGTTTTGATACCTCGCTGGCAATGCCGGTGATTTTGCTGACAGGTTATATCGTCTTTCGCCTGCGTGATGATTCGCGGTTTGAAAGCGTCGGCTGCGCACTGATAGGCCTGGGCCTGATGCTGCTGGCCCTGGGCTTGCTCAGCGCCACTCTGGGCCATATGGAAGCCACCTCGGTGTTTCGCGCCATCATGCAAAGCCTGGAAGGCGATGTGATCATCGCGGTGGTCGCTGCCGTGCTGCTGACCTGGATCTGCCACTCCAGCGTCGCGGTGGTGCTGTTGATCGCCTCGCTGGCAGGTGCTGGCCTGATGACGCCCGCCACCGCCATCGCCTTGATGCTCGGCGCCAATATCGGCGGCGCCTTGCCCTCCGTGATGAGCGCCAGTTCGCCAGTGGCGCGACGCCTGCCTATGGGCAACTTGCTGGCGCGCCTGCTGGGCTCCCTGGCGCTGCTGCCCTGCCTGCCGCTGATAGCCAACTTGCTGGCTCGCAGCGATATCGGCCTGGCACATTGGGTGGTTTACCTGCATACCGCGTTCAATCTGCTGCTGGCCGTGGTGTTCATCGGCCTGACCGAACCTTGCGCACGCCTGCTGACTTACCTGTTTCCCCAGCAGGAGCCACCGGCAGACCCCGGCATGCCGCAATACCTGGACGAGGCCGGGCTTGAAGTGGCCAATATCGGCCTGTCCAATGCCGTACGCGAAGCCCTGCGCCTGGCGGACATGACCTCGCTGATGCTCAACCAGGTGTTGCAGCTGTTCGAGAAACCCGATCCGGACACAGCGGACAAGGTGCGCCAACTGGATCACTCCATCGACCTGCTAAGTGCCGCGATCCGCGCCTATCTTGCAGACATTGGCCAGGATGGCCTGAGCGATGACGATGCCGATCGCGCCCAGGAAGTGCTGATGTTCGTGATCAACCTTGAGCACGCCGGCGACATCCTCGGCAACCTCGCGCAACTGGCTGTTCGCCGCACACGCCGTGGCGAACGCTTTTCCTCATTCGAACTGATCCAGATCCAGGCCATGCACCTGGCCCTGCTGGACAGCCTGAACCTGGCCATTACCGCGTTTTTGCGTGAGGACGTGAGCGCTGCCAAGGCTCTGATCGGCCACAAGGAGACCGTGCGCAAGCTGGAAGCCAGCGCCAGCCGCGAGCACTTTCGCAAGCTGCAGAACGACAAGAAGGCCTGGGCCGAATCCGGGGATATCTTCCAGCGGGTGCTGCGCGACTACCGACGCGTCCATCATCATATTGCCGCACTCGGCTATACGGTACTGGAGCGCAATACCGCGTCGGCCCAGGCCGCTTGATCGCAGACAGCAAAAAGGCGCCCAAGCACCAATGCAAACCAGTCATGGGCATTGTGGGAGCGGGCTTTCCCGCGATCCAGACGACGCGGTTCAACTATCAAACCGCGCTGTTCCAATCGCGAGCAAGCCCGCTCCCACAGGGATTTTGCATCCCGCCCAACTGATCGTCACTGGCCCGAAGGCGCCTTTTATGACTAGGGTGTTACATCAAGCCATTTCGACTGCGGTTTCAAACTCGAAGGTCAACTCGCCGTTTTCCAGGTCGATGTGTACCACACCGCCATGATCGGCCAGTTCACCAAAGAGAATCTCCTCAGCCAACGGACGCTTGATCTTGTCCTGGATCAAACGGGCCATCGGCCGTGCCCCCATCAGCGCGTCATAACCACCCGCTGCAAGCCAGCCACGCGCTGCATCCGACACCTCGAGCTGCACGTGCTTGTCTTCCAGCTGCGCCTGCAGTTCGGTAAGGAACTTGTCCACCACATGCTTGATAACCTCATGGCTGAGGCGACCAAACTGGATAATGGTGTCCAGACGGTTACGGAACTCGGGGGTGAAGCTCTTCTTGATCGCTTCCATGGCATCGGAAGCATGATCCTGATGGGCAAAGCCCATCGAAGCCCGAGAGGCGGTTTCGGCACCCGCGTTGGTGGTCATGATGACGATCACGTTGCGGAAGTCCGCCTTGCGCCCGTTGTTGTCGGTCAGCGTGCCGTGGTCCATGACCTGCAGCAGCAGGTTGAAGACTTCAGGGTGCGCCTTCTCGATTTCATCGAGCAGCAGTACGCAGTGAGGTTGCTTGGTGATGGCCTCGGTCAGCAAACCGCCCTGATCGAAACCGACATAGCCCGGAGGCGCACCGATCAGACGCGATACGGTGTGGCGCTCCATGTACTCGGACATGTCGAAGCGAATCAGCTCGATACCCAAAGCTTTGGCCAACTGGCGTGCTGCCTCGGTTTTACCGACACCGGTGGGGCCTGCGAACAGGAACGAACCGACCGGTTTGTCCGGCGACTTGAGCCCCGCACGGGACAACTTGATTGCCGTGGACAACGAATCGATCGCCGCATCCTGGCCGAACACGGTCAGGCGCAGGTCGCGCTCAAGGTTGCGCAACAGCTCCTTGTCCGAGACCGAGACGTGTTTAGGCGGAATACGGGCGATTTTCGCCACGATATCTTCAACCTGCGCGACTTCAATGCGTTTAACCCGGCTTTCAACCGGTTGCAGACGCTGGAAGGCACCCGCCTCGTCGATCACGTCAATGGCCTTGTCGGGCATGTGCCGGTCATTGATATAGCGCGAGGCCAGCTCCGCCGCTGCGCGCAGGGCTTCATCGCTGTACTCGATGCCATGGTGCTGCTCGAAACGACCTTTAAGCCCGCGCAGAATGCTGATGGTATCTTCAACCGAAGGTTCGGATACGTCGACTTTCTGGAAACGGCGCGCCAGGGCGCGGTCTTTTTCGAAGATCCCGCGAAATTCCTGGAACGTGGTGGAACCGATGCAGCGAATGTCACCCGAAGACAGCAGCGGCTTGAGCAGGTTGGACGCATCCATCACCCCGCCCGAAGCCGCACCGGCACCGATGATCGTATGGATTTCGTCGATAAAGAGGATCGCTTGCGGGCGTTTCTTCAGCTCGCCCAGCAGCGCCTTGAAGCGCTTCTCGAAATCGCCACGGTACTTGGTACCTGCCAGCAAGGCGCCGAGATCCAGGGAGTAGACGATGCTGTTAGCCAGCAGGTCAGGCACCTGGTTATCGACGATGCGCTTGGCCAGACCCTCGGCAATCGCGGTTTTACCCACGCCTGCCTCACCCACCAGCAACGGGTTGTTTTTGCGCCGACGCGCCAGGATCTGGGCGACACGCTCAACTTCCATTTCCCGACCCACCAGCGGATCGATCCGGCCCTGGCGGGCCAGTTCATTCAGGTTACTGGCATAAGCGTCCAGAGGATTGCTGGAAGACGACGATTCGCCGCCCTCTTCATCCTGCATCTCATGATCGCTGTCGCTGTGCTCGCCATGCCCGGGCACCTTGGAGATGCCGTGGGCAATAAAGTTGACCACATCGATGCGCGCCACGCTCTGTTGCTTGAGCAGGAATACGGCCTGGCTTTCCTGTTCGCTGAAGATGGCTACCAGCACATTGGCGCCGGTGACTTCACGCTTGCCAGAGCTCTGCACGTGGAACACGGCACGCTGCAAGACCCGCTGAAAACCCAGGGTTGGCTGCGTTTCGCGGTCTTCGTCATGGACGGGGATCAGGGGGGTTGTGGAATCAATAAACTCTTGCAGGTCATGCTTGAGTTTTTCGAGGTTTGCGCCACAGGCGCGTAGAACGGTTGCGGCCGCCTCATTATCCAGAAGCGCTAAAAGGAGGTGCTCAACCGTCATGAATTCATGACGTTTGGAGCGGGCTTCCTTGAAGGCAAGATTGAGGGTGACTTCGAGCTCGCGATTTAACATGGCTTCACCTCATACCCAAGTGGTCGGCGTTAACCGTCCTTCTCGATTTCACAGAGTAGCGGATGCTGGCTTTCACGTGCGTACTGATTTACCTGCGCTGCCTTGGTCTCGGCAATGTCGCGGGTATAGATGCCGCACACAGCCCGTCCTTCTGTATGGACGGCCAGCATGACCTTGGTCGCCAATTCGCGATTCAAGTTAAAAAACACCTCAAGGATCTCTACAACGAAATCCATTGGCGTGTAGTCATCATTAAACAAAACCACCTTGTACATCGGCGGCGCCTGAAGCGCAGGCTTAGCCTCTTGCACAGCCAAGCCAGCGGAGTCTTCGTCATCAAAATCGGGGTGATCCTGATTAAATGTTAGTCGAGTCTGGCTGATTGCATGCATGGAAAGAAAGGTTCGTCGTTGGTTGTGCAACTACAGTGATGGAGGCAAAGGTGTCAAATTTCAACACCGCCGCCGCGTGACCTTGACTATCGGTAAAACGGTGTTACAACCATATAGTACCCACAGTGGGGAAAAATGGTCCGCGCAGTCAACCACTTTTACTGGTTTCTGTGCGAGTTGACTGGATGATACTCCAGTGATGGAGTTGTTTGCAGCAGAGGGATATGAGTATGCAAGGCAAGGTCAAGTGGTTCAACAACGCCAAAGGCTTCGGCTTCATTAATACGCAGGCCAAGGAAGGCATCGATGAACACGGAAACCCGATCGACTTTTTTGCGCATTTTTCGGCAATCCAGATGGACGGTTACAAGACGCTCAAGGCAGGCCAACCCGTGAGCTTCGAAATAATCCAGGGCCCCAAGGGCCTGCATGCTGTTGCAATCACCAACGCTCAAGTTCCAGCCAGCGCTTCAGCGACCGCGCAAGAGGTGACCAGCCTCCCGGTCTGACCCGCTGCCCAAGAAACCGGCCGATTCGATCATGCGAATCGGCCGGTTTTTTTATGCCCGTGCCATCACGAGGAAAAATTTAGGTTGCCGAAAAACCCCGTAATCACGGGGCAAACCGCGAAAAATCAGGGCATTTTGCCGCAGGGACTTAGACCAATGGATGATTCGTGTTAGGCCGCCCCCCTCGCAGCAACCTTGGTGACCTATGTATACTGCGCCGGTGACCATGGAGTCACCTGCAAACACATGCTGGAATGAGTCTTTCAGGCCTAGAAAGGCTGGGCCGTTACCCCGGCCCGACCGCTTGACGCTCTACTGATGCATTCACATCACCGCGAAGAACCTCGACTTTCGGCTCATTGTTCACTGTGAACGAAAGCGCCTACCCTGCGCATCTCGAGTATCTGAGCACGCTCAGCAAAGAAGAGAGTTAATCCGAAATGCCCAACCGTTCGAAGATCATCTATACCTTCACCGACGAAGCTCCGGCGCTCGCCACCTATTCACTGCTGCCTATCATCGAGGCGTTTACCGCCAGCGCCGATATCGCCGTTGAAACGCGCGACATCTCTCTGGCTGGCCGCATCCTCTCAAGCTTCCCCGAGCAATTGGGTGACAAGGCTGTAGCAGACCACCTCGCCGAACTGGGCGCCCTGGCCGTTACCCCTGAAGCCAACATCATCAAGCTGCCCAATATCAGCGCCTCGGTCCCGCAGTTGCAGGCTGCGATCAAAGAACTGCAAGCGCAGGGCTTCAACATCCCGGACTACCCGGAAACCGTCACCACTGACGCTGAAAAAGAAATCAAGGCGCGTTACAGCAAAGTGATGGGCAGTGCCGTAAACCCGGTACTGCGCGAAGGCAACTCCGACCGCCGCGCACCGCTGTCGGTCAAGAACTACGCGCGCAAGCACCCGCACAAAATGGGCGCCTGGGCTGCAGACTCCAAGTCCCACGTTGCTCACATGAGCGAAGGCGACTTCTACGGCAGCGAAAAAGCCGCCCTGATCGAAGCACCGGGCAGCGTTAAAATCGAACTGATCGCTCAAGACGGCACCACCACCGTCCTGAAAGAAAAAACCGCCGTCCAGGCTGGTGAGATCATCGATTGCTCGGTCATGAGCAAAAAAGCCCTGCGCGAGTTCGTAGCGGCCGAAATCGAAGACGCCAAAAAGCAGGGCGTACTGTTCTCGGTTCACCTGAAAGCCACCATGATGAAGGTTTCCGACCCGATCATGTTTGGTCAGATCGTGGCCGAGTTCTACAAGGATGCGCTGGAAAAACACGCTGACGTCCTCAAAGAAATCGGTTTCAACCTGAACAACGGTATCGGCGACCTGTACGCCCGCATCAAGGCGCTGCCAGCCGAGAAGCAGGCTGAAATCGAAGCCGACATCGAAGCCGTGTACGCCAACCGCCCTGCGCTGGCCATGGTCAACTCCGACAAAGGCATCACCAACCTGCACGTGCCGAGCGACGTAATCGTCGACGCCTCGATGCCGGCCATGATTCGTGATTCCGGCAAGATGTGGAACACCGAAGGCCAGCTGCAAGACACCAAGGCCGTGATCCCGGATCGCTGCTACGCCACCATCTACCAGGCCACCATCGAAGACTGCAAGAAACACGGCGCCTTCGATCCGACCACCATGGGCAGCGTGCCAAACGTTGGCCTGATGGCGCAAAAAGCCGAAGAGTACGGTTCCCACGACAAGACTTTCCAGATCAAGACCCCGGGCGTTGTGCGGGTAACTGACAGCAACGGCAACGTGCTGATGGAACAGAACGTCGAGGAAGGCGATATCTGGCGCATGTGCCAGGCCAAAGACGCGCCGATCCGCGACTGGGTCAAGCTGGCCGTCAACCGTGCCCGCGCCAGCAACACTCCGGCCGTGTTCTGGCTCGATCCAAAGCGTAGCCACGACGCCGAAATGATCAAAAAGGTTGAAACCTACCTGAAAGATCACGACACCAGCGGCCTGGACATTCGCATCATGGCGCCGGTAGAGGCCATGAAGTTCACCCTGGAGCGCACCCGCGCTGGCCTGGATACCATCTCGGTAACCGGCAACGTGCTGCGTGACTACCTGACCGACCTGTTCCCGATCATGGAACTGGGCACCAGCGCCAAAATGCTGTCGATCGTACCGCTGATGAATGGCGGCGGCCTGTTCGAAACCGGCGCCGGCGGCTCGGCCCCGAAGCACGTTCAACAGTTGCTGGAAGAAAACTTCCTGCGCTGGGACTCGCTGGGTGAGTTCCTGGCACTGGCGGCTTCCCTGGAGCACCTGGGCACAACCTACAACAACCCGAAAGCGTTGGTGTTGGCCAAGACCCTGGACCAGGCTACCGGTCAGTTCCTCGACAACAACAAATCGCCATCGCGCAAAGTCGGCAACATCGACAACCGCGGTAGCCACTTCTACCTGGCGCTGTACTGGGCACAAGCCCTGGCTGCCCAGACTGAAGACAAAGAGCTGCAAGCCCAATTTGCTCCAGTAGCAAAAGCCATGGCCGAGAACGAGGCAAAAATCGTTGCCGAACTCAACGCCGTGCAGGGCAAGCCGGTCGATATCGGTGGTTACTACCACGCCGATGCCGACAAGGTAAGCAAAGTAATGCGCCCTAGCGCCACACTGAACGCGATCATCGCTTCGGTGTAAGGGCAACAGGCAACACCACAGACCCCGGCCCACGACGCCGGGGTTTGTGTTTTTACGGCCTACACAAACCCGGTGGGAGCGGGCTTGCCCGCGATAGCATCACCGCGTAAAAAGCACAGACCGAAGCGCCTGCATCGCGAGCAAGCCCGCTCCCACAGGGGATATGCATCCACCTATAAACCGAGACCCACCCCATGGAATGGAAACCCCACATCACCGTCGCCACTGTCGTCGAAGACAATGGCCGCTTCCTGATGGTCGAAGAACTCAAGCGCGACCGCGCCGTGCTCAATCAACCGGCCGGTCATCTGGACCCCGACGAAAGCCTGATCGAGGCCGCCATCCGCGAAACCCTCGAAGAAACCGGCTATGACGTCGAACTGACCGGTGTGATCGGCATTTACCTCTACACCGCTCCCAGCAACGGCGTGACCTACCAGCGCATCTGCTTTGCCGGCAAGGCGCTCAAGCACCACCCCGACTACCAGCTGGACACCGGCATCATTGGCCCGCTGTGGCTGACTCGCGACGAACTGCTTGCACAGCGCGAACGCTGGCGCAGCGAGCTGACCCTGCAGTGCATCGATGATTATCTGGGCGGCAAACTGTTCGACCTGACGTTAATCCGCCCTTCGGTTTAGCCTTGAGCGCTCGGGCCTGCTAGAATCGCGTCCTTTTTCAAGACACTCATTGAATCCTTATGCGTGATCCAGCCCTAGTCGCCCCCGAAAAACAGCGCGTCATCGTCGGCATGTCCGGCGGTGTCGACTCTTCCGTTTCCGCCGTTCTGCTTATGGAGCAGGGCTACCAGGTGGAAGGCCTGTTCATGAAGAACTGGGAGGAAGACGACGGAACGGATTACTGCACCGCCATGGATGATCTGGCAGACGCCCAGGCCGTGTGCGACAAAATCGGCATCAAGCTGCACACCGCCAACTTTGCCGCCGAGTACTGGGACAACGTGTTCGAGCACTTCCTGGCCGAATACAAGGCCGGTCGCACGCCGAACCCGGACATCCTGTGCAACCGCGAAATCAAGTTCAAGGCTTTCCTGGACTACGCCCTGATGCTGGGCGCCGACCTGATTGCTACCGGCCACTATGTGCGCCGTCGCGACATTGACGGCCGTACCGAGCTGCTCAAGGGCCTGGACCCGAACAAAGACCAGAGCTACTTCCTGCACGCCGTCGGCGGCGAACAGATCGCTCGCACCCTGTTCCCGGTAGGCGAGCTGGAAAAACCGGAAGTGCGCCGCATTGCGGAAAAACACGATCTGGCCACCGCGAAGAAAAAAGACTCCACCGGGATCTGCTTTATCGGCGAACGCCGCTTCAGCGACTTCCTCAAGCAATACCTGCCGGCACAGCCGGGTGAGATCAAGACCACAGAAGGTGAAGTGATCGGCCGCCATCACGGCCTGATGTACCACACCATCGGACAGCGCCAGGGCCTGGGCATTGGCGGCCTCAAGGACGCCAGCGACGAGCCGTGGTACGTGCTGGTCAAGGATCTGGAGCACAACGAGCTGATCGTCGGCCAGGGCAACGACCACCCGTGGCTGTTCTCCGGCGCCCTGCTCGCCTCCGAGATCTACTGGGTCAATCCGATCGACCTGAGCACCCCGCTGCGCCTGACGGCCAAGGTTCGCTATCGTCAGAGCGATCAACCCTGCACCCTGGAAAAAACCGCCAACGGCTACCGCGCCACCTTCGACGACCCGCAACGCGCGGTCACCCCCGGCCAGTCCGTGGTGTTCTACGACGGCGAAGTCTGCCTGGGCGGCGGCGTGATCGAAGTGGCCGAGCCCTGGTCGAGTAAGGGCAAACGCCCATGAACGCCACTCAGGAGCAACTGGTAGCCCTCGGCGGCGTATTTCTGGCCGCAGTGCTGGTGGATAAAATTACCAAGACCGGCCAGGTCAGCGAAGCCGACCTGAGCTGCATGCTCGGCAGCCTGCTGGTGCGTGACCCCAAGGACACCCTGGAAGTCTTTGGCGGCGACGACATCAACCTGCGCGAAGGCTATCGTGCCCTGATCGGTGCTCTTGAGCGCGATCCCAACACCCTGCAGCGCGAGCCCCTGCGTTACGCACTGTCGATGCTCGGCCTTGAGCGCCAACTGGCCAAGCGGGACGACATGCTGGAGCTGATCGGCAAGCGCCTGCCGCAGATCCAGTCCCAGGTCGAGCATTTCGGCCCGGCCCATGAAAACGTGGTGGCCGCCTGTGGCGCGTTGTACCAGGACACCCTGAGCACCCTGCGCCAGCGTATCCAGGTACACGGCGACATGCGCAACCTGCAACAACCGAACAACGCGGCAAAAATTCGCGCCCTGCTGCTGGCCGGTATCCGCTGCGCAAGGCTGTGGCGCCAATTGGGCGGCCACCGCTGGCAGCTGGTCATCAGCCGACGCAAGCTGCTCAAAGAGCTTTACCCGATGCTGCGCGGCAACTGAAACACGCCGGCAGGCACAGAATTTAAAATCGATACGCGTATGACGCCGGTCACTTGGCAACGGACCGGCCGTTTTTTCATGTATGATACGCGCCCCATTTCGTTGCCCGACTGTCCGAGAACACCCCATGAAGCTCTCTTCGCTCACTGCGGTTTCCCCTGTTGACGGCCGCTACGCCGGCAAAACCCAGGCCCTGCGCCCAATTTTCAGCGAATACGGCTTGATCCGTGCTCGCGTTCTGGTTGAAGTTCGCTGGCTCCAGCGCCTGGCCGCCCACGCTGCCATCCCTGAAGTCCCGGCCTTCTCTGCCGAAGCCAACGCCGTTCTGAATGAACTGGCCGAGAACTTCTCTCTTGAGCACGCCGAACGCGTCAAAGAGATCGAGCGCACCACCAACCACGACGTGAAGGCCATTGAGTACCTGCTCAAAGAACAGGCCGCCAAGCTGCCTGAACTGGCCAACGTCAGTGAGTTCATCCACTTTGCCTGCACCAGCGAGGACATCAACAACCTGTCCCACGCCCTGATGCTGCGTGAAGGTCGTGATGACGTGATGCTGCCGCTGATGCGTCAAACCGCAGAAGCCATCCGCGAACTGGCGATCAAGTTCGCCGACGTACCCATGCTGTCCCGCACCCACGGCCAACCGGCTTCGCCGACCACCCTGGGCAAAGAGCTGGCCAACGTGGTCTACCGTCTGGAGCGTCAAATCGCTCAAGTCGCTGCTGTACCGTTGCTGGGCAAGATCAACGGCGCCGTGGGCAACTACAACGCCCACCTGTCGGCCTACCCGCAGATCGACTGGGAAGAAAACGCCCGCGCCTTTATCGAAGACGAGCTGGGCCTGGGTTTCAACCCGTACACCACCCAGATCGAGCCGCACGACTACATTGCCGAGCTGTTCGACGCCATCGCCCGCTTCAACACCATCCTGATCGACTTCGATCGCGATATCTGGGGCTACATCTCCCTGGGCTACTTCAAGCAGCGCACCATTGCCGGCGAAATCGGTTCTTCGACCATGCCGCACAAGGTCAACCCGATCGACTTCGAAAACTCCGAAGGCAACCTGGGTATCGCCAACGCCCTGTTCCAGCACCTGGCCAGCAAATTGCCAATCTCCCGCTGGCAGCGCGACCTGACCGACTCCACCGTACTGCGCAACCTCGGCGTGGGCTTTGCTCACAGCGTGATCGCGTACGAAGCCAGCCTCAAGGGCATCAGCAAGCTTGAACTGAATGCACAGAAAATCGCTGCTGACCTGGACGCCTGCTGGGAAGTCCTGGCCGAGCCGATCCAGACCGTGATGCGTCGTTACAACATCGAAAACCCGTACGAAAAGCTCAAAGAGCTGACCCGCGGCAAGGGCATCAGCCCTGAAGCACTGCAAACTTTCATCGACGGCCTTGAAATGCCGGAAGCGGCCAAAGCCGAGCTGAAGCTGCTGACTCCGGCCAACTACATTGGCAACGCCGTCGAGCAAGCCAAGCGCATCTGATCGCTGCAACGACCTATTAACGCCCGGCCGTGCCGGGCGTTTTTATTCCCGATTACAAAGTGCAATTTTTCAATAGGTTACACATGAATCCTGACATTCCTCTTCAACTTCTGAGCGGCATCACTGCGCGCGAGTTCATGCGCGACTACTGGCAGAAAAAACCGCTGCTGGTGCGCCAGGCAATTCCTGACTTCGAAAGCCCGATCGACGCCGACGAACTGGCCGGTCTGGCCCTTGAAGAAGAAGTCGAATCGCGCCTGATCATCGAACACGGCGAGCGCCCATGGGAACTGCGCCGCGGTCCGTTCGCCGAAGACGAATTCGGCAAACTGCCAGAGCGCGAGTGGACTCTGCTGGTGCAGGCCGTTGATCAGTTCGTGCCTGAAGTCAATGAACTGCTGGAAAACTTCCGCTTCCTGCCGAGCTGGCGTATCGACGACGTGATGATCAGCTACGCCGCCCCAGGTGGCAGTGTTGGTCCGCACTTCGACAACTACGACGTGTTCCTGCTGCAGGGTCATGGCAAGCGTCACTGGCAGATCGGCCAGATGTGCGACTCCGACAGCAAGCTGCTGGAGCACGCGGACCTGCGTATCCTCGCTGATTTCCAGGCCACCGACGAATGGACCCTTGAGCCCGGCGACATGCTCTACCTGCCACCGCGCCTGGCCCACTGTGGCGTAGCCGTAGACGACTGCCTGACCTACTCGGTGGGCTTCCGTGCACCGAGCGCCGCTGAAGTACTGACCCACTTCACCGACTTCCTCAGCCAGTACCTGCCGGACGAAGATCGCTACACCGACGCTGACGCGCAACCGGTCAGCGACCCGCACCAGATCCAGCACGACGCCCTTGATCGCCTCAAGAGCCTGCTGACCGAGCACATGAGCGACGAGCGCATGCTGCTGACCTGGTTCGGCCAGTTCATGACCGAGCCACGTTATCCGGAACTCGTGGTCGGCCCTGAACTCGAAGAAGAAGACCTGTTGGGTAGCCTGGAACAGGGCGCGATCCTGATCCGCAACCCGAGCGCACGCCTGGCATGGTCCGAGGTCGATGACGATCTGTTGTTATTCGCCAGCGGCCAAAGCCGCCTGCTGCCGGGCAAGCTGCGCGAACTGCTGAAAATGATCTGTGCCGCCGACGCGCTGCACAGTGACAACCTCGGCACATGGCTGGCCGATGAAGATGGACGCAACCTGCTCTGCGAGCTGGTTAAACAAGGAAGCCTGGGGTTCGCTGATGAATAGCATTCACGTACGTGTCGCCGACTGGCAAAAGGACAACGCCGAACTTCGACGCATTCGTGAGGCGGTATTTATTGCCGAACAATCTGTACCTCCAGAACTGGAGTGGGATGCAGACGATGCCGATGCCGTGCATTTTCTGGCCTATGAAGGCGACTTCCCGATTGGTACCGCCCGGCTCCTGCCGGACGGCCATATCGGCCGCGTATCGGTTCTCAAGGACTGGCGCGGCCTGAAGGTTGGCGACGCACTGATGCAGGCCACGATTCTTGAAGCCGAAAAACGTGGCCTCAAGCAACAAATGCTCAGTGCCCAAGTGCATGCCACACCCTTCTACGAGCGCCTTGGCTTCAAGATCGTCAGCGATGAATTCCTCGAAGCAGGGATTCCCCACGTTGATATGGTGCGGGTGAGCTAACTGCCACGCCGATCTCTGTGGGAGCGAGCCTGCTCGCGAAGGCTGCTAGCGCGGCACTCTTGAGAACTTCGCGAGCAGGCTCGCTCCCACAGCAGTTTTGCAAAACGCCCTGCCATCCCCGGATCGCAGGGCGTTTTGCTATCTGGCACACTCAGACCCAGCCCTTTCAAGCATTGCGGAGATAATGGACATGTCCCTACGCCCCTTCATCGCTGGCCTGCTGCTGATCGCTAGCTTCAGCGCGATCGCCGACACCCGCGTCATCACCCTGCAAAACCGCACCAGTGCAGAATTGCTGCCCATCGCGCAGAACTTTATCGGCAAAAAAGGCAAAGTCAGCGCCTATGGCAACCAACTGATCGTCGAGGCAGGCGCCTCGAAAATCCAGAACCTCGAAGACCTGCTGGCGCAACTCGACACACCCGCCCGGCGCCTGCTGATCACGGTCGATACCAGTGACAACAACCTGGCCACTAATGATCCGGACACCCGGGTGATCAGCACCGCCAGCCGCGACGGCGGCACCCAGCAAATCCAGACCAGCGAAGGCACCCCGGCATTTATCCAGATCGGCCAGAGCGTACCGCTGACCAGCACCCAGACCGACGCCTACGGCCGCTTGCTTACCCAGACCGACTACCGCAACGTCACCCGGGGTTTTTACGTGACCGCCAGCGTCACAGGTGAAACGGTACACCTGGCGATCAGTACGACTCGCGATCGCATGAGCCAGGAGCAACCCGATGTAGTGAACACGCAAAGTACCGACACACAAGTCAGCGGCCCTCTGGGGCAATGGATAACCGTGGCGGGCAACAACGCTCTTAACCAGACTGACAATCCGCCGCAAACCCGCAGCTACTCTACGCAAAGCCGGGATGACATGACCATTCGGGTCAAAGTCGATGTACTCGACCAAAAGGGCCAAAACTGACCGACGAGTCGTTTTTCGCAAATTATGTAGTGTTATAAAAAAAGCACTACAAAACATTTGACGCCTCAAAAATGCAAAGGCATGATGGCCCCGCTCCCGCTGATCAGAGGCCCCGCAAAGGCCCTGGGGCCTGTACTGCCCGTAGCGAGCCGCCATTCACGCACTTATACAAACAACAGTGTTGTGTGCCTGGTGGAGCAACCATTTTTCAACCCAGACCTATGCGACGAGGTTTATCACCATGGCACTGACACGCGAACAGCAAATTGCAGCCCTTGAGAAAGACTGGGCCGAAAACCCACGCTGGAAAGGCGTGACTCGCGATTACTCCGCTGCTGACGTGGTCCGCCTGCGCGGCTCGGTTCAACCCGAGCACACCTTTGCAAAAATGGGTGCCGACAAGCTGTGGAAACTGGTGACACAGGGCGCACACCCGTCCTTCCGTCCTGAGAAAGATTTCGTCAACTGCATGGGCGCCCTGACCGGGGGCCAAGCGGTACAACAGGTTAAAGCCGGTATCCAGGCTATCTACCTGTCGGGTTGGCAAGTGGCGGCAGACAACAACTCTGCCGAATCCATGTACCCGGATCAGTCGCTGTACCCGGTGGACTCCGTTCCAACCGTGGTCAAGCGCATCAACAACTCATTCCGTCGTGCCGACCAGATTCAGTGGAAAGCCGGTAAAAACCCGGGCGACCAGGGTTATATCGACTACTTCGCACCGATCGTGGCTGACGCTGAAGCCGGTTTCGGCGGCGTACTCAACGCTTACGAGCTGATGAAAAGCATGATCGAAGCGGGCGCTGCAGGCGTTCACTTCGAAGACCAGCTGGCCTCGGTGAAAAAATGCGGTCACATGGGCGGCAAGGTACTGGTTCCGACCCAGGAAGCTGTGCAAAAACTGACAGCAGCACGTCTGGCAGCTGACGTTGCCGGTACGCCGACCATCATTCTGGCTCGTACCGACGCCAACGCGGCTGACCTGCTGACTTCCGATTGCGACCCGTACGACCAGCCATTCGTGACTGGCGAGCGCACCAAGGAAGGCTTCTATAAAGTACGTGCCGGCCTTGATCAAGCCATTGCCCGTGGCCTGGCTTACGCGCCGTATGCCGACCTGATCTGGTGCGAAACCGCCAAGCCGGACCTGGAAGAAGCGCGCCGCTTTGCCGAAGCAATCAAAAAGGAATACCCGGACCAGTTGCTGTCGTACAACTGTTCGCCTTCCTTCAACTGGAAGAAAAACCTGGACGACGCGACCATCGCCAAATTCCAGCGCGAGCTGTCGGCAATGGGCTACAAACACCAGTTCATCACCCTGGCGGGTATCCACAACATGTGGCACAGCATGTTCAACCTGGCGCACGACTACGCCCGCAACGACATGACCGCCTACGTGAAACTGCAAGAGCAGGAATTTGCTGACGCAGCCAAAGGCTACACCTTTGTGGCGCACCAGCAGGAAGTGGGCACTGGCTACTTCGACGACATGACCACCGTGATCCAGGGTGGTTCGTCTTCGGTTACCGCCCTGACCGGCTCTACAGAAGAAGAACAGTTCCACTGATAATGGAACCACGGCCATTGCCCAGCCTGTAAAGAACAAACGCAATGCCATGCCCATGACGCCCCGACTGGTTCGGGGCGTTTTTTTGCCCGGCGACTTGTACACCCCTCCCCTGTGGGAGCGGGCTTGCTCGCGATGGCATCACCGCGCCTGCCTGGAGGACCGAGTTATCAGCATCGCGAGCAAGCCCGCTCCCACAGAAAGACATCCCGCTGCCCTGCCCATCCGACAAAACACTGACCCAGATCCATGCTTCGATCGCCAGACCGGGTTAAAAAGCCAAGTTCCAAACTTGCTAACAGCGCTTATATAAGCCAAGTTCTACAGGCCTGCGACATAGCGACACAACAAACAACCACTCAAACGATATTAATTATCATTACGAGTTGCTTTTGTTGAATACATGAACACTGAAAAACAAACACTGAAAAACGCTGTAACGCCCACAGTTCAAGGCCTGCATAGACATTGATGGAGGTTCTACAACTAAAGGACTGAATTAATTCATCTTAGAAAATTTACTTGCTGGGTGTTTAGCCATAAAATCCCGGCAATCAATAGCACTGCGACATAACGTCACTGCTTTATCACCTTTTCTAGCTCAGAGACCTTTGCTCTCTGTTAAGGATTTCCAGCATGCCCGAAGCGACAGGACTCATAGCCCACAACTGGGGCTTTGCCATTTTCCTTCTCGGCGTTGTCGGCCTCTGTGCCTTCATGCTTGGCGTCTCCAGCCTCCTTGGGTCAAAAGCCTGGGGTCGCAGCAAAAATGAACCGTTCGAGTCCGGCATGCTACCTACCGGTGGCGCCCGCTTGCGGCTCTCAGCCAAATTCTATCTGGTCGCGATGCTGTTCGTGATCTTCGATATCGAAGCCCTCTTTCTCTTTGCCTGGTCTGTGTCTGTTCGCGAAAGCGGCTGGACCGGATTCGTCGAAGCTCTCGTTTTCATAGCAATTCTGTTGGCAGGCCTTGTCTACCTATTTCGGGTGGGTGCTCTTGATTGGGCACCGGAAGCTCGTCGTAAGCGGCAGGCCAAGCTGAAACAATGAGGCTTTGGCGATGCAATACGAACTCACCAGGATCGACCCGGATGCTCCTAACGAGCAATACCCGATCGGCACACGGGAAACCGTTGCCGATCCGTTAGAAGATCAAGTCCACAAAAACATTTTCATGGGCAAGCTCGAAGACGTGCTGAACGGCACGGTCAACTGGGGACGTAAAAATTCCCTGTGGCCGTACAACTTCGGCCTGTCGTGCTGCTATGTGGAAATGACCACCGCCTTCACGGCGCCCCACGACATCGCGCGCTTTGGCGCCGAGGTTATCCGGGCTTCGCCGCGTCAGGCGGATTTCATGGTTATTGCCGGGACCTGCTTTATCAAGATGGCGCCGATCATCCAGCGTCTCTACGAGCAAATGCTTGAACCTAAATGGGTCATTTCCATGGGTTCGTGCGCCAACTCCGGTGGCATGTACGACATCTACTCCGTGGTTCAAGGGGTCGACAAGTTCTTGCCTGTGGACGTTTACGTACCCGGCTGCCCGCCCCGCCCTGAGGCTTTTCTGCAAGGCTTGATGCTCTTGCAAGAGTCGATTGGCCAGGAGCGTCGCCCACTTTCCTGGGTCGTTGGCGAACAAGGCGTGTACCGCGCCGAGATGCCATCGCAAAAGGAACAGCGCCGCGAACAGCGTATTCAGGTAACCAACCTGCGCAGCCCCGACGAAGTCTGATCCAGCGCCGTTTCTACTCAATAGAACGAATCACTGGCTTCATTCTTTACGTTGACCGAAAGCGATAAAAAACCATGACTGCAGGCTCCGCTCTGTACATCCCGCCTTACAAGGCTGACGACCAAGATGTGGTTGTCGAACTCAACACCCGTTTTGGCCCTGAGGCGTTCACCGCCCAGGCCACGCGCACCGGCATGCCGGTGCTTTGGGTTAGCCGCGCAAAACTGGTCGAAGTACTGACCTTCCTGCGCAACCTGCCAAAACCCTACGTCATGCTCTATGACCTGCACGGTGTGGACGAACGTCTGCGTACCAAGCGTCAGGGCCTGCCATCGGGTGCAGACTTCACCGTCTTCTACCACCTGATGTCGCTGGAACGTAACAGCGACGTCATGATCAAGGTGGCCCTGTCTGAAAAAGACCTGAGTGTCCCTACCGTGACCGGTATCTGGCCGAACGCCAACTGGTACGAGCGTGAAGTCTGGGACATGTTCGGCATCGATTTCAAAGGCCACCCGCACCTGTCGCGCATCATGATGCCGCCGACCTGGGAAGGTCACCCGCTGCGCAAGGACTTCCCGGCCCGTGCTACCGAGTTCGATCCGTACAGCCTGACCCTGGCCAAGGTGCAGCTGGAAGAGGAAGCCGCGCGCTTCCGCCCGGAAGACTGGGGCATGAAACGCTCCGGTGAAAACGAGGACTACATGTTCCTCAACCTGGGGCCGAACCACCCTTCGGCTCACGGTGCCTTCCGCATCATCCTGCAGCTGGACGGTGAAGAGATCGTCGACTGCGTGCCTGACGTCGGTTACCACCACCGTGGCGCCGAGAAAATGGCCGAACGCCAGTCCTGGCACAGCTTCATCCCGTACACCGACCGTATCGACTACCTCGGCGGCGTGATGAACAACCTGCCGTACGTGCTCTCGGTCGAGAAGCTGGCCGGTATCAAAGTGCCTGACCGGGTCGACACCATCCGCATCATGATGGCCGAATTCTTCCGTATCACCAGCCACCTGCTGTTCCTGGGTACCTATATCCAGGACGTGGGCGCCATGACCCCGGTGTTCTTCACGTTCACCGACCGTCAGCGCGCTTACAAGGTGATCGAGGCCATCACCGGTTTCCGTCTGCACCCGGCCTGGTACCGCATCGGCGGCGTTGCCCACGACCTGCCGAACGGCTGGGATCGCCTGGTCAAGGAGTTCATCGACTGGATGCCCAAGCGTCTGGACGAGTACCAGAAAGCCGCTCTGGACAACAGCATCCTGCGTGGTCGTACCATCGGCGTTGCCGCCTACAACACCAAAGAGGCCCTGGAATGGGGCGTCACCGGTGCCGGCCTGCGCTCCACCGGTTGTGACTTCGATATCCGCAAGGCGCGCCCGTATTCCGGCTACGAGAACTTCGAATTCGAAGTCCCGCTGGCAGCCAACGGCGATGCCTACGATCGTTGCATCGTGCGCGTCGAAGAAATGCGCCAGAGCCTGAAAATCATCGAGCAGTGCATGCGCAACATGCCGGCCGGCCCGTACAAGGCGGATCACCCGCTGACCACGCCGCCGCCTAAAGAACGCACGCTGCAGCATATCGAGACCTTGATCACGCACTTCCTGCAAGTTTCGTGGGGCCCGGTGATGCCGGCCAACGAATCCTTCCAGATGATCGAAGCGACCAAGGGCATCAACAGTTATTACCTGACGAGCGATGGCGGCACCATGAGCTACCGCACCCGGATTCGCACCCCAAGCTTCCCGCACCTGCAACAGATCCCTTCGGTGATCAAAGGTGAAATGGTCGCGGACTTGATTGCGTACCTGGGTAGTATCGATTTCGTTATGGCCGACGTGGACCGCTAAGCATGAACAGCACGCTTATCCAGACAGACCGTTTCGCCCTGAGCGAAACCGAGCGCTCGGCCATCGAGCATGAGATGCATCACTACGAAGACCCGCGCGCGGCGTCGATCGAAGCCCTGAAGATCGTTCAGAAGGAACGCGGCTGGGTGCCGGACGGCGCGATATACGCCATCGGCGAACTGCTGGGCATCCCTGCCAGCGACGTTGAAGGCGTGGCTACGTTCTACAGCCAGATCTTCCGTCAGCCGGTCGGCCGCCACATCATCCGCGTGTGCGACAGCATGGTCTGCTACATCGGTGGCCACGAATCCGTGGTCGGCGAAATCCAGAACAAGCTGGGCATCGGCCTCGGTCAGACCACCCCGGACGGCCGCTTTACGCTGCTGCCGGTGTGCTGCCTGGGCAACTGCGACAAGGCGCCGGCGTTGATGATCGACGACGACACATTCGGTGACGTGCAGCCTGCTGGCGTCGCCACGTTGTTGGAGGCCTACCCATGAGCCTGACTTCTTTCGGCCCTGCCAACCTGATCAAGCGTTCGGCAGAAACCCACCCGCTGACCTGGCGCCTGCGTGACGACGGCGAGCCCGTGTGGCTCGACGAGTACCAGGCCAAGGACGGCTACGCCGCTGCGCGCAAGGCCTTCGCCGACATGGCCCAGGACGATATCGTCCAGACCGTGAAAGACGCAGGCCTCAAGGGTCGCGGCGGTGCCGGCTTCCCGACGGGCGTGAAGTGGGGGCTGATGCCCAAAGACGAATCCATGAACATCCGTTACCTGTTGTGTAACGCCGATGAAATGGAACCCAACACCTGGAAAGACCGCATGCTGATGGAGCAACTGCCCCATCTGCTGATCGAAGGCATGCTGATCAGTGCCCGCGCACTGAAAACCTACCGTGGCTATATCTTCCTGCGTGGCGAATACACCACTGCAGCGGTGCATCTGCGCCGTGCCGTCGAAGAAGCCAAGGCAGCAGGCCTGCTGGGCAAGAATATCCTCGGTTCGGGTTTCGACTTCGAACTGTTCGTGCACACCGGCGCCGGGCGTTACATCTGCGGTGAAGAAACCGCACTGATCAACTCCCTCGAAGGCCGTCGCGCCAACCCGCGCTCCAAGCCGCCGTTCCCGGCCGCTGTGGGCGTATGGGGCAAGCCGACCTGCGTGAACAACGTGGAAACCCTGTGCAACGTACCGGCCATCATCGGCAACGGCGTTGACTGGTACAAATCCCTCGCCCGCGAAGGCAGCGAAGACCACGGCACCAAGCTGATGGGCTTCTCCGGCAAAGTGAAGAACCCTGGCCTGTGGGAACTGCCATTCGGCGTGACCGCTCGCGAGCTGTTCGAAGACTACGCCGGCGGCATGCGCGACGGCTTCAAGCTCAAGTGCTGGCAGCCAGGCGGCGCCGGTACCGGCTTCCTGTTGCCCGAGCACCTGGACGCACAAATGTATGCCGGCGGCATCGCCAAGGTTGGCACCCGTATGGGTACTGGCCTGGCCATGGCCGTGGACGACAGCGTCAACATGGTCTCCTTGCTGCGCAACATGGAACAGTTCTTTGCCCGTGAGTCGTGCGGTTTCTGCACCCCTTGCCGTGATGGTCTGCCGTGGAGCGTCAAGCTGCTGATGGCGATCGAACACGGCGAAGGTCAGCCTGGCGATATCGAGACCCTGCTGGGTCTGGTCGGTTTCCTCGGCCCTGGCAAGACGTTCTGTGCTCACGCACCGGGCGCCGTGGAACCGTTGGGCAGCGCGATCAAGTACTTCCGTCCAGAGTTCGAAGCCGGTATTGCGCAAGCAAAACCCGGTGTTCCACCTCTGGCACGCCCGATTGTTATCGGCGCGTAACGCTCTGAATGAAGGGGGTCCGTGCCCCCTTCTGATCGTTCGATAACGCCGTAAGGCTGGGTTGCTTCGAACGCATAACAAGATTCCATTAGCCACGCCCGCTGACACCGGGCCAACGAAGACCTTTGAACCATGGCCACTATCCACGTAGACGGCAAAGATCTCGAAGTCGATGGGGCAGACAACCTGTTACAGGCATGTCTGTCGCTGGGCCTCGATATCCCGTATTTCTGCTGGCACCCTGCCCTGGGCAGTGTTGGCGCCTGCCGCCAATGCGCCGTCAAGCAGTACACCGACGAGAACGACAAGCGTGGTCGTATCGTCATGTCATGCATGACCCCGGCCACCGACGGTAGCTGGATTTCCATCGACGACGAAGAAGCGAAAGTGTTTCGCGCCAGCGTTGTTGAATGGCTGATGACCAACCACCCGCACGACTGTCCTGTGTGCGAAGAGGGCGGCCACTGCCATCTGCAAGACATGACCGTGATGACCGGCCACAACGAGCGCCGTTATCGCTTCACCAAGCGTACTCACCAGAACCAGGAACTCGGCCCGTTCATTTCCCACGAAATGAACCGCTGCATCGCCTGCTATCGCTGTGTGCGTTTCTATAAAGACTACGCGGGCGGCACTGACCTCGGTGTATTCGGCGCCCACGACAACGTGTACTTCGGTCGCGTTGAAGACGGCGTGCTCGAAAGCGAGTTCTCGGGCAACCTCACAGAAGTCTGCCCGACCGGTGTGTTCACCGACAAAACTCACTCCGAGCGTTACAACCGCAAATGGGACATGCAGTTTGCACCAAGCATCTGCCACGGTTGTTCCAGCGGCTGCAACATCAGCCCGGGCGAGCGTTACGGTGAACTGCGTCGCATCGAAAACCGTTTCAACGGTTCGGTTAACCAGTACTTCCTGTGTGACCGTGGCCGTTTTGGCTATGGCTACGTCAACCGCACCGACCGCCCACGTCAGCCATTGTTGGCCGACGGCAGCAAACTGAGCGTTGACGCTGCACTGGATAAAGCCGCCGATCTGTTGCGCGGTCGTAACATCGTCGGTATCGGATCGCCGCGCGCCAGCCTCGAAAGCAACTACGCGTTGCGCGAGCTGGTCGGTGCCGAGCACTTCTACTCGGGTATCGAAGCCGGTGAGCTGGAGCGCATCCGCCTGGTGCTGCAAGTCTTGAAAGACAGCCCGCTGCCCGTCCCGAACATGCGCGAGATCGAAGATCACGACGCCATCTTCGTACTGGGTGAAGACCTGACCCAGACCGCCGCCCGTATGGCGCTGTCGCTGCGTCAGTCGGTCAAGGGCAAAGCTGAAGAAATGGCCGACGCCATGCGCGTTCAGCCGTGGCTCGACGCTGCGGTGAAAAACATCGGTCAGCACGCGCTGAACCCGCTGTTTATTGCCAGCCTGGCTGAAACCAAGCTCGACGACGTGGCTGAAGAATGCGTACACGCTGCGCCGGATGACCTGGCCCGTATCGGTTTCGCCGTGGCTCACGCCATCGACGCCAGCGCCCCTGCCGTTGCCGGCCTGGACGCTGAAGCCCTGGAGCTGGCCAAACGCATCGCCGACGCCCTGCTTGCAGCCAAACGCCCATTGATCATTGCCGGTACCTCGCTGGGCTCCAAGGCCCTGATCGAAGCCGCAGGTAACATCGCCAAGGCGCTGCACCTGCGTGAGAAAGCCGGCTCCATCAGCCTGGTCGTGCCGGAAGCCAACAGCCTCGGTCTGGCCATGCTCGGCGGCGAATCGGTAGACGCTGCATTGCAAGCAGTGATCGACGGTAAAGCAGACGCCATCGTGGTACTGGAAAACGATCTGTTTACCCGTGTCGATGCGGTCAAGGTCAACGCAGCACTGGACGCGGCCAAAGTGGTGATCGTTGCCGATCATCAGAAGACCGCAACCACCGACCGTGCCGATCTGGTTCTGCCAGCGGCAAGCTTTGCTGAAGGCGACGGTACGCTGGTGAGTCAGGAAGGTCGTGCCCAACGCTTCTTCCAGGTGTTCGAGCCGCGCTACCTCGATTCGAGCAACTTGATCCACGAAGGCTGGCGCTGGTTGCACGCCCTGCGCAGCACCCTGCTGAACAAGGCGGTTGACTGGACCCTGCTCGATCACGTGACACAGCAAACAGCGGCAAGCACGCCAGAACTGGCCGGCATCGTTGATGCGGCACCGTCGGCAGCATTCCGTATCAAAGGCATGAAGCTGGCGCGCGAACCTTTGCGCTACAGCGGCCGTACTGCCATGCGCGCCAATATCAGCGTGCACGAACCGCGCACCCCGCAAGACCCGGACACCGCATTCGCCTTCTCCATGGAAGGTTACTCGGGCTCCGTCGAACCGCGCCAACAAGTGCCGTTCGCCTGGTCGCCGGGCTGGAACTCGCCACAAGCCTGGAACAAGTTCCAGGACGAAGTGGGTGGTCATATCCGTGCGGGCGACCCGGGCATCCGCCTGATCGAAAGCAAGGGCGACTCGCTGAATTGGTTCGCCAATATTCCGGGCGCGTTCAACCCGGCTCGCGGCACCTGGCAAGTCGTGCCGTTCTACCATCTGCTGGGCAGCGAAGAGAATTCTTCGAAAGCCGCACCGGTGCAAGAACGCATTCCAGCCGCTTATATCGCACTGGCCAAATCCGAAGCCGACCGCCTGGGTGTCAACGATGGCGCCCTGCTCAGCCTCAACGTGGCCGGTGTGACCCTGCGTCTGCCACTGCGTATCAATGAAGAGCTGGGTGCAGGCCTGGTAGCACTGCCAGCAGGCCTGGCCGGTATCCCGCCAGCGATCTTTGGCCTTACCGTTGACGGTTTGCAGGAGGCAGCCCAATGACCTGGTTTACGCCTGAAGTGATCGACGTGATTATCTCGGTGGTCAAAGCCGTGGTAATCCTGCTCGCCGTAGTGGTGTGCGGCGCGCTGCTGAGCTGGGTTGAACGTCGCCTGCTGGCCCTGTGGCAGGACCGTTACGGTCCGAACCGCGTGGGCCCGTTCGGTGCGTTCCAGATCGCAGCCGACATGATCAAGATGTTCTTCAAGGAAGACTGGACCCCACCGTTTGCCGACAAGGCGATTTTCACCCTGGCGCCGGTTGTGGCCATGAGTGCCTTGCTGATCGCCTTTGCGATTATCCCGATCACCCCGACCTGGGGTGTGGCGGATCTGAACGTCGGTATCCTGTTCTTCTTCGCCATGGCCGGTCTGTCGGTCTATGCGGTGCTGTTCGCCGGCTGGTCGAGCAACAACAAGTTCGCCCTGCTGGGTGCCTTGCGTGCCTCGGCGCAAACCGTGTCCTACGAAGTGTTCATGGGCCTGGCGCTGATGGGCATCGTGGTGCAGGTTGGCTCGTTCAACATGCGCGACATCGTTGAATATCAAGCGCAGAACCTGTGGTTCATCATCCCGCAGATCTTCGGTTTCCTGACCTTCTTTATCGCTGGCGTGGCCGTGACTCACCGTCACCCCTTCGACCAGCCGGAAGCGGAACAGGAACTGGCCGATGGTTACCACATTGAATACGCCGGCATGAAATGGGGCATGTTCTTCGTGGGTGAGTACATCGGGATCGTGTTGATCTCGGCGTTGCTGGTGACTTTGTTCTTCGGTGGCTGGCACGGACCTTTCGGTCTGCTGCCACAGATTCCGTTTATCTGGTTTGCCCTGAAGACCGCGTTTTTCATCATGATCTTCATCCTGCTGCGCGCTTCCATTCCGCGTCCACGGTATGACCAAGTGATGGACTTCAGCTGGAAGTTCTGCCTGCCGCTGACCCTGATCAATCTGCTGGTGACCGCCGCAGTCGTGTTGTTGAACACGCCTGCCGGCGCGGTTCAGTGAGGATAGAGACCCATGTTCAAGTATCTGTTTGACATCGTGCATGGCACCTACACCCAGCTTCGCAGCTTGGTGATGGTATTTGGCCATGCCTTCCGCAAGCGTGACACGCTGCAGTATCCGGAAGAACCGGTGTACCTGCCGCCGCGCTACCGTGGCCGGATTGTCCTGACCCGCGACCCGGACGGCGAAGAGCGCTGTGTAGCCTGCAACCTGTGCGCCGTGGCGTGCCCGGTCGGCTGCATCTCGCTGCAAAAAGCCGAAACCGAAGATGGCCGTTGGTACCCGGAGTTCTTCCGCATCAACTTCTCACGCTGCATTTTTTGCGGCCTGTGTGAGGAAGCCTGCCCGACCACCGCGATCCAGCTGACACCGGATTTCGAGATGGCCGAGTTCAAACGTCAGGATCTGGTGTACGAGAAAGAAGATCTGCTGATCTCCGGTCCCGGTAAGAACCCTGATTACAACTTCTATCGTGTTGCGGGTATGGCCGTGGAAGGCAAGCCGAAAGGCGCTGCCCAGAACGAAGCCGAGCCGATCAACGTGAAGAGCTTGCTGCCTTAAGGAAGAACGATGGAATTCGCTTTCTATTTCGCATCGGGTGTCGCTGTCGTGTCCACGCTACGCGTGATCACCAACACCAACCCTGTGCACGCCCTGCTCTACCTGATTATTTCGCTGATTGCCGTGGCGATGACGTTCTTTAGCCTCGGCGCACCCTTTGCCGGTGTGCTCGAAGTGATCGCCTACGCCGGTGCCATCATGGTGCTGTTTGTGTTCGTGGTGATGATGCTCAACCAGGGCCCCGCCTCGGTGACGCAAGAACGCCACTGGCTCAAGCCGGGCATCTGGATCGGGCCGAGCATTCTGTCCGCCATCCTGCTGGCCGAATTGCTCTACGTGCTGTTCGCTCACCCGAGCGGTGCGGCAATCGGTCAAACCACCATCGATGCAAAAGCCGTGGGCATCAGCCTGTTCGGTCCGTATCTGCTGGTGGTCGAACTCGCCTCGATGCTGCTGCTTGCTGCAGCTGTGACGGCGTTCCACTTGGGCCGTACTGAGGCGAAGGAGCAATAACATGCCAGGAATACCTCTCGA
This sequence comes from Pseudomonas sp. FSL R10-0056, assembly GCF_009600105.1. Lineage (NCBI taxonomy): Bacteria > Pseudomonadati > Pseudomonadota > Gammaproteobacteria > Pseudomonadales > Pseudomonadaceae > Pseudomonas > Pseudomonas sp. FSL R10-0056. The sequence goes on along the minus strand of NZ_WIWL01000195.1, from coordinate 5,586 downwards.
ACATGGTTTGGCCGTTGCCTGCATCCTGTTCTGCCTCGGTCTGGTTGGCCTGATGGTACGTCGCAACATTCTCTTCGTATTGATGAGTCTGGAAATCATGATGAACGCCGCTGCTCTGGCCTTCATCGTTGCCGGTGCACGCTGGGCGCAGCCGGATGGACAGGTCATGTTCATCCTGGTGATCACCCTGGCAGCCGCCGAGGCCAGTATCGGCCTGGCGATCCTGCTGCAGCTGTATCGCCGCTTCCATACGCTTGATATCGATGCTGCCAGTGAGATGCGCGGATGAACCTTCTCTTTCTGACTTTCGTATTCCCCCTGATCGGCTTTTTGCTGCTGTCGTTCTCCCGTGGACGCTTCAGCGAAAACCTCTCGGCGCTGATCGGCGTCGGCTCCATTGGCCTGTCGGCCATCGTGGCCGCGTTTGTGATCTGGCAATTCAATGTCGCACCGCCACCCGGCGGCGAGTACACACAAGTACTGTGGCAGTGGATCTCGGTAGAAGGCTTCAAGCCCAACTTCGCCCTGCACCTGGACGGCCTGTCGGTCACCATGCTCGGTGTCGTGGTCGGCGTGGGCTTTCTGATCCATGTCTTCGCCTCGTGGTACATGCGCGGTGAAGACGGCTACTCGCGTTTCTTTGCCTACACCAACCTGTTTATCGCCAGCATGCTGTTCCTGATCCTGGCCGATAACCTGCTGTTCGTGTACTTCGGCTGGGAAGGCGTGGGCCTGTGCTCGTACCTGTTGATCGGTTTCTACTACAGCAACCGCAACAACGGCAACGCGGCACTCAAAGCCTTTATCGTGACCCGCGTCGGCGACGTGTTCCTGGCCATCGGCCTGTTTATCCTGTTCCAGCAACTGGGCACGCTGAACATCAAGGAACTGCTGGTGCTGGCACCGCAGAAGTTCCAGGCCGGTGATTTCTGGATCGTGCTGGCAACCCTGATGCTGCTGGGTGGTGCTGTCGGTAAATCCGCGCAACTGCCGCTGCAAACCTGGCTGGCAGACGCGATGGCCGGCCCTACCCCGGTTTCGGCACTGATCCACGCCGCAACCATGGTAACCGCCGGTGTGTACCTGATTGCCCGTACCCACGGCCTGTTCACCCTGGCACCTGAAGTGCTGCACCTGGTGGGCATCGTCGGCGGTGTGACCCTGGTACTGGCCGGTTTCGCCGCACTGGTACAAACCGACATCAAACGTATCCTTGCCTACTCGACCATGAGCCAGATCGGCTACATGTTCCTGGCATTGGGCGTGGGTGCCTGGGACGGCGCGATCTTCCACCTGATGACCCACGCCTTCTTCAAGGCGCTGCTGTTCCTTGCCTCCGGTGCGGTCATCGTTGCCTGCCATCACGAGCAGAACATCTTCAAGATGGGCGGCCTGTGGAAAAAACTGCCATTGGCCTACGCCAGCTTTATCGTCGGTGGCGCGGCGCTGTCTGCCTTGCCATTGCTGACGGCCGGTTTCTACTCCAAGGACGAAATCCTCTGGGAAGCCTTCGCCAGCGGTAACAACGAACTGTTGTATGCCGGTCTGGTCGGTGCGTTCATGACCTCGCTGTACACCTTCCGCCTGATCTTCGTCACGTTCCACGGTGAAGCCAAGACTGAAGCCCATGCAGGCCACGGCGTGACCTACTGGCTGCCACTGAGCGTGCTGATCGTACTGTCGACTTTTATCGGCGCCATGATCACCCCGCCACTGGCCGGTGTACTGCCACAAAGCGTTGGCCATGCTGGCGGTGAAGCCAAGCACAGCCTGGAAATCGCCTCGGGTGCCATCGCCCTGGCCGGTATCCTGCTGGCTGCCCTGCTGTACCTGGGCAAGCGTCGCTTTGTAAGCGCCGTCGCCAACAGCGGCATCGGTCGCTTCCTGTCAGCCTGGTGGTTCGCTGCCTGGGGCTTCGACTGGCTGTACGACAAACTGTTCGTCAAACCGTACCTGTTGATCTGCCGCTTGCTGGCCAAAGATCCTCTGGACCAGACCATTGGTTTGATCCCGAAGATGGCCAAGGCCGGGCATAACGCCCTGAGCCGCAGCGAAACCGGTCAACTGCGTTGGTACGCTGCATCCATGGCCGCCGGTGCTGTACTGGTCATGGGCGCCATCGTGCTGGTAGCGGTCTGATATGAACCTTCGACTTTGCGAAAGGAATTGAGCCCGTCATGATTCTGCCTTGGCTAATCCTGATCCCCTTTATCGGCGGCCTGCTGTGCTGGCTGGGTGAGCGCTTCGGCTCTACCCTGCCACGCTGGATTGCGTTGCTGACCATGTCCCTTGAGCTTGCCCTCGGCCTTTGGCTGTGGTCCCAGGGGAACTACTCATTTGCACCGGCGCCTGGCGCCGATCCGACCTGGGCCCTTGAGTTCCAGCACACCTGGATTGCCCGCTTCGGTATCAGCGTGCACCTGGCGCTGGACGGCCTGTCGCTGCTGATGATCCTGCTCACCGGCTTGCTCGGTGTGCTGTCGGTGCTGTGTTCGTGGAAAGAAATCCAGCGTCACGTGGGCTTCTTCCACCTGAACCTGATGTGGATCTTGGGCGGTGTGGTTGGCGTGTTCCTCGCCATCGACCTGTTCATGTTCTTCTTCTTCTGGGAAATGATGCTGGTGCCGATGTATTTCCTCATCGCGCTCTGGGGTCATAGCTCGTCGGACGGCAAGAAAACCCGTATCTACGCCGCCACCAAGTTCTTCATCTTCACTCAGGCTTCCGGCCTGATCATGCTGGTGGCGATCCTGGGTCTGGTGCTGGTCAACTTCAACAACACCGGCGTGATTACCTTCAGCTACGCCGAGTTGCTGAAAACCAAGATGTCGCTCACCACCGAGTACATCCTGATGCTGGGCTTCTTCATTGCTTTCGCCGTGAAGCTGCCGGTCGTACCGTTCCACTCCTGGCTGCCGGATGCTCACGCACAGGCACCTACCGCAGGTTCTGTGGACCTGGCCGGTATCCTGTTGAAGACCGCTGCGTATGGTTTGCTGCGTTTCGCCTTGCCGCTGTTCCCGAATGCCTCGGCCGAGTTTGCGCCGATCGCCATGACCCTGGGTCTGATCGGGATTTTCTACGGTGCTTTCCTGGCATTCGCACAAACCGATATCAAGCGTCTGATCGCGTTCTCCAGCGTTTCCCATATGGGTTTCGTGCTGATCGGTATCTACTCCGGCAGCCAGCTGGCCCTGCAAGGCGCCGTGATCCAGATGCTGGCTCACGGTGTTTCGGCAGCTGCGCTGTTTATCCTCAGCGGCCAGTTGTATGAGCGTCTGCATACCCGTGACATGCGTGAAATGGGTGGTTTGTGGTCGAAGATCGCTTACCTGCCAGCCATTAGCCTGTTCTTCGCGGCGGCGTCCCTGGGCTTGCCGGGCACCGGCAACTTTGTCGGCGAGTTCCTGATCCTGATTGGCTCGTTTGCCAGCTTCCCTTGGGTCACCGCGATCGCCACAACCGGCCTGGTGTTTGGTTCGGTCTACTCGCTGATCATGATTCACCGTGCCTACTTCGGCCCATCCAAATCGGACGATGTACTGGCCGGTATGGATGCACGTGAACTGATCATGGTGCTCGGTCTGGCGGTATTGCTGGTGTTTATCGGCGTGTACCCACAACCGTTCCTCGATACCTCCGCTGCGACCATGCATGGCGTGCAGCAATGGCTCGGCACCGCCTTCACTCAACTCGCTTCGGCCCGGTAAGAGCGCTATGGAATTCACGATCCAACACTTTATCGCGCTTGCTCCACTGCTGATTACCAGCCTCACCGTTGTTGTGGTGATGCTGGCAATCGCGTGGCGCCGCAACCATTCACAGACCTTCCTGCTTTCGGTGGCGGGTCTTAACCTGGCCCTGTTGTCGATCTTCCCGGCGTTGAAAGTTGTTCCACTGGCTGTCACCCCGCTGTTGATGATGGACAACTTCGCCTATCTGTATATCGGCCTGATCCTGGTCGCGACCCTGGCCTGCGTCACCCTGGCGCACGCCTACCTGGGTGAAGGCGGCACGGGCTATCCGGGCAACCGCGAAGAGCTGTACCTGCTGATGCTGCTGGCAGCGACCGGCGGTATTGTGCTGGTCAGCGCGCAACACCTGGCCGGTTTGTTTATCGGTCTGGAACTGCTCTCGGTACCGGTTTACGGCCTGGTGGCCTATGCCTTCTTCAACAAGCGCTCCCTGGAAGCCGGCATCAAGTACATGGTGCTGTCGGCAGCCGGTTCCGCGTTCCTGTTGTTCGGCATGGCCTTGCTGTACGCCGAAGCCGGCAGCTTGAGCTTCAGCGGTATCGGTCACGCCCTGGCGGCCACTGGCGCTCCTAGCGCCATTGCCCAACTGGGCCTGGGCATGATGCTGGTAGGCCTGGCCTTCAAACTGTCGCTGGTGCCTTTCCACCTGTGGACGCCGGACGTATACGAAGGTGCTCCGGCGCCGGTCGCCGCGTTCCTGGCTACCGCGTCGAAAGTTGCCGTGTTTGCCGTGATGGTGCGTCTGTTCCAGATCACCCCATCGGCAACCACCGGTGTGATGAGCGATGTCCTGACCGTGATCGCGATTGCCTCGATCCTGTTCGGTAACCTGCTGGCACTGACCCAGAACAACCTCAAGCGTCTGCTGGGTTACTCGTCCATCGCTCACTTTGGCTACCTGCTGATCGCCCTGGTGGCGAGCAAAGGCATGGCCATGGAAGCCATCGGCGTGTACCTGATCACCTATGTGCTGACCAGCCTGGGTGCATTCGGTGTGATCACGTTGATGTCCTCGCCGTACAAAGGTCGTGACGCCGACGCACTGTACGAGTACCGCGGCCTGTTCTGGCGTCGTCCGTACCTGACTGCGGTGATGACCGTGATGATGCTGTCGCTGGCGGGTATCCCGCTGACGGCCGGCTTTATCGGCAAGTTCTACATCATTGCCACCGGTGTTGAAGCTCACCAATGGTGGCTGGTGGGTTCCCTGATCCTGGGTAGCGCCATTGGCGTGTTCTACTACCTGCGTGTGATGGTGACCCTGTACCTGGTCGAGCCGAAACTGCATCGCCACGATGCACCGCTGAACTGGGAACAGAAAGCGGGCGGTGTGATGCTGCTGGCGGTCTCGGTACTGGTGTTCTTCCTGGGTGTCTACCCGCAGCCGATGCTGCAGCTGGTGCAACAGGCAACCCTGGGCCTGGTTGGCTAAGCGTTAGCGGCTGTACCCAAAACCCCGTGGAGGCCTGGCCTTTGCGGGGTTTTTTGTTGCACCACAAATCATGTGGAAGTTGTAAATACTCAGGATTTCTATGCGACGCTAAACCTGTGGGAGCTGGCTTGCCTGCGATGCAGACGGCGCGGTGTTACGGTAAGTAAACGTTGCAAAACAACTGACCCACAGCGTACATATCCAGCATCCGCGTCCAACTGAAATAGTGGTTTCGCCCTTACGGCGAGTCCCTTTTTGAAGGACCAAAAAGGAACCAAAAAGTCCTCGCCCTACCATACGGCCGCCTCGCCCAGGCTCGCCGGTGCCCTCACTCCGGCACTGTTATGGGGGCACGCCGCGACGGGCCATCCATGGCCCATCGCGGCTGGCGCGGCGTCC
>NZ_WIWL01000194.1:0-35382 GCF_009600105.1 Pseudomonas sp. FSL R10-0056 | reverse complement strand
GACCCGGCTGAACGCCGACCAGCGCTCTGGCGACCAGTCATCGAGCCCGTGCCCGCCCTCAAGCCCGGCGACTGCCGTGCGCCACGACTGCTCGGCACGGCTGGCCAGTGGCTGTAAAAGACCGGGAATTGGAGCAAGCGACGGGAGGCTCATGGTCTATCCTTGATCGGCTATGGTGTTGCCGAGTACGGTGACAGGAAGAAACAGCGGTTTAATCCGACTGTCGAACAAAGGTTATAAATAGCTGTAAGATCATTTTGTTTAGCATCAAGCCCGCAGATCACCGGCTTATTGCAGATAAAAGCACCAACAATATCGATTTTTCGCACAACGAAACAGGTGGCCATCAGGACCATTCCTGTAGTTTTACTACTGCATGACACACTCGAAAGGCTGAAATGGCCGACGATTTGTAGTAAAACTACACGCCGCTGGAATCAACCTCCGGCCATCCAAGAATTTATGTCGTCTGCCCACAAGGCCAGTCGCAAACTCAGGCAACCGATTCTGGAAGCCTATCCGCCCTGGAGCAAGCCATGCAAGACCTCGATCCCGTCGAAACCCAGGAATGGTTGGACGCCCTGGAATCGGTTCTCGACAAAGAAGGCGAAGACCGCGCTCACTATCTGATGACCCGTATGGGTGAGCTCGCTACCCGCACCGGTTCGCAGCTGCCGTATGCCATCACCACGCCTTATCGCAACACGATTCCCGTAACCCACGAAGCACGCATGCCTGGCGACCTGTTCATGGAACGCCGCATTCGCTCGCTGGTACGCTGGAACGCCATGGCCATGGTGATGCGCACGAACTTGAAAGATTCTGACCTGGGCGGTCATATCTCCAGCTTCGCTTCCAGCGCAACCCTGTATGACATCGGCTTCAACTACTTCTTCCAGGCCCCTACCGACGCACACGGCGGCGACCTGATCTACTTCCAGGGTCACACCTCGCCAGGCGTTTACGCCCGTGCGTTCATGGAAGGCCGCATCAGCGAAGAACAAATGAACAACTTCCGCCAGGAAGTGGACGGTCAGGGCCTGTCGTCCTACCCGCACCCTTGGCTGATGCCTGATTTCTGGCAGTTCCCGACCGTATCGATGGGCCTTGGCCCGATTCAGGCGATCTACCAGGCGCGCTTCATGAAGTACCTGGAAGCCCGTGGCTACATCCCTGCTGGCCAGAAAGTCTGGTGCTTCCTGGGCGACGGCGAGTGCGACGAGCCGGAATCCCTGGGCGCAATCTCCCTGGCAGGCCGTGAAAACCTCGACAACCTGATCTTCGTCATCAACTGCAACCTGCAGCGCCTCGACGGCCCGGTTCGCGGCAACGGCAAGATCATCCAGGAACTCGAAGGCGTGTTCCGCGGCGCTCAGTGGAACGTAACCAAAGTCATTTGGGGCCGTTTCTGGGACCCGCTGCTGGCCAAAGACGTCGACGGGATCCTGCAACGTCGCATGGACGAAGTCATCGACGGCGAGTACCAGAACTACAAAGCCAAAGACGGCGCGTTCGTACGTGAACACTTCTTCAACACGCCGGAACTCAAGGCGATGGTTGCCGATCTGTCCGATGACGAGATCTGGAAGCTCAACCGTGGCGGCCACGACCCGTACAAGGTCTACGCGGCGTACCACGAAGCGGTCAACCACAAAGACCAGCCAACCGTTATCCTGGCCAAGACCATCAAGGGTTATGGCACCGGCGCCGGCGAAGCGAAAAACACCGCGCACAACACCAAGAAGGTTGATGTTGAAAGCCTGAAGCTGTTCCGCGATCGTTTCGACATCCCGGTCAAAGACGACGAAATCGAAAACCTGCCGTTCTTCAAACCGGAAGCAGGCAGCGCCGAAGCCCGTTACCTGAGCGAGCGCCGTGCCGCACTGGGCGGTTTCGTACCCCAGCGCCGCGCACAGAGCATCAGCATTCCGACCCCGCCACTGGAAACCCTCAAGGCCATCCTTGACGGCTCCGGCGACCGTGAAATTTCCACCACCATGGCTTTCGTGCGGATCCTCGCGCAGCTGGTCAAGGACAAGGAAATCGGCCCGCGCATCGTTCCGATCATCCCGGACGAAGCCCGTACCTTCGGTATGGAAGGCATGTTCCGCCAGCTGGGCATCTACTCCTCTGTCGGCCAGCTCTACGAGCCAGTCGATAAAGACCAGGTGATGTTCTACCGCGAAGACAAAAAAGGTCAGATCCTCGAAGAAGGCATCAACGAAGCAGGCGCCATGAGCTCCTTCATCGCCGCCGGTACTTCGTACTCCAACCACAACCAGCCGATGCTGCCGTTCTACATCTTCTACTCGATGTTCGGCTTCCAGCGTATTGGCGACCTGGCCTGGGCCGCTGGCGACAGCCGCACCCGTGGCTTCCTGATCGGCGGCACCGCCGGGCGTACCACGCTCAACGGTGAAGGCCTGCAGCACGAAGACGGTCACAGCCACATCCTGGCCGGTACCATCCCGAACTGCCGCACCTTTGATCCGACCTACGGCTATGAGCTGGCGGTGATCATTCAGGACGGCATGAAGAAGATGACCGAAGAGCAACAGGACGTCTTCTACTACATCACCGTCATGAACGAGTCCTACCAGCAGCCAGCCATGCCGGCCGGTGTCGAGGAAGGCATCGTCAAGGGCATGTACCTGCTCGAGGAAGACACCAAGGAAGCGGCGCACCACGTTCAGCTGATGGGCTCCGGCACCATCCTGCGTGAAGTCCGTGAAGCGGCGATCATCCTGCGTGAACAGTTCAACATCGGCGCTGACGTATGGAGCGTTACCAGCTTCAACGAACTGCGTCGCGACGGCCTGGCCGTAGAGCGTCACAACCGCCTGCACCCTGGCCAGAAGCCTCAGCTGAGCTACGTTGAAGAGTGCCTGACCGGCCGTAAAGGTCCGGTGATTGCCTCTACCGACTACATGAAGCTGTTCGCCGAACAGATTCGCCAGTGGGTACCGGTCAAGGAATTCAAAGTGCTGGGCACTGACGGTTTCGGCCGCAGCGACAGCCGCAAAAAACTGCGTCACTTCTTTGAAGTAGACCGTCATTTCGTGGTGTTGGCAGCCCTGGAAGCACTGGCTGACCGTGGCGATATCGAACCTAAAGTGGTGGCAGAAGCCATCGTCAAGTTCGGCATCAACCCGGAAAAACGCAACCCACTGGACTGCTGAGGAGAATATTTGTGAGCGAACTCATTCGAGTACCTGACATCGGCAGCGGCGACGGTGAAGTCATCGAGCTGTTTGTAAAAGTCGGCGACCGTATCGAAGCCGATCAGAGCATCCTGACCCTGGAATCGGACAAGGCGAGCATGGAAATCCCTGCTCCCAAGGCCGGTATCGTCAAGAGCCTGAAGATCAAGCTGGGCGACCGCCTGAAAGAAGGCGACGAACTGCTGGAACTGGAAGCCGAGGGCGCCGCTGCGGCGCCTGAAGCACCGGCCCCTGCTGCAGCTCCTGCTGCGGCCGAAAAACCTGCTGCTCCTGCTGCCGAGGCCCCTGTGGCCCCGGCTGCACCTGCCGCTGCTACCATCCAGGACATTCATGTCCCGGATATCGGCTCGTCGGGCAAAGCTAAAATCATCGAAATCCTGGTCAAGGCCGGCGATACCGTTGAGGCTGATCAATCCTTGATCACTCTCGAGTCCGACAAGGCCAGCATGGAAATTCCATCGCCAGCCGCCGGTGTGGTTGAGAGTATTTCGGTCAAGCTGGATGACGAAGTCGGCACTGGCGACTTTATCCTCAAGCTCAAGGTTCAAGGCGCTGCGGCACCTGCTGCTCCTGCCCAGGCCGCTGCTGCTCCTGCACCGGCAAAAGCTGAAGCACCTGCTGCCCCGGCACCTGCTGCGAAAACCGAGGCTGCTCCTGCCCCGGCCGCCGCGCCTGCGCCAAAAGGTGGCAAGGTTCACGCCGGCCCTGCCGTGCGTCAACTGGCCCGCGAATTCGGCGTCGAGCTGAGTGCAGTCACTCCGAGCGGCCCGCACGGCCGTATCATCAAGGAAGACGTGCAGGCGCACGTCAAAGCCATGATGCAAAAAGCCAAGGAAGCACCGGCCGCCGGCGCAACCGGTGGTGCTGGCATTCCGCCGATCCCTGCTGTCGACTTCAGCCGTTTCGGTGAAGTGGAAGAAGTGGCCATGACCCGCCTGATGCAAATCGGCGCGTCGAGCCTGCACCGCAGCTGGCTGAACATTCCGCACGTGACTCAGTTCGACCAGGCTGACATCACCGAGCTGGAAGCCTTCCGCGTCGCGCAAAAAGCCGTCGCAGAAAAAGCCGGCGTGAAACTGACCGTACTGCCTCTGCTGCTCAAGTCCTGCGCGCACCTGCTCAAGGAAATGCCGGACTTCAACAGCTCGCTGGCGCCAAGCGGCAAAGCGATCATCCGCAAGAAGTACGTCAACATCGGCTTCGCCGTTGACACCCCGGATGGCCTGCTGGTGCCTGTGATCAAGAACGTTGATCAGAAGAGCCTGTTGCAACTGGCTGCTGAAGCCGCTGCACTGGCCGCCAAGGCCCGTGACAAGAAGCTCACCGCAGACGACATGCAAGGCGCGTGCTTCACCATTTCCAGCCTCGGTCACATTGGCGGCACCGGCTTCACGCCGATCGTCAACGCACCGGAAGTGGCTATCCTCGGCGTATCCAAGGCAACCATCCAGCCAGTCTGGGACGGTAAAGCCTTCCAGCCGAAGCTGATGCTGCCACTGTCGCTGTCCTACGATCACCGCGTGATCAACGGCGCTGCTGCTGCACGCTTCACCCAGCGTCTGAGCCAGTTGCTGGGCGACATCCGCACTATCCTGTTGTAAGCCACGCCCCGGCCTTCGTCACTGAAGGCCGGGGTAGCGCACTGTTTTCCGAGCGCCACGCTCGTACCTCAACCCCGCCATTTGGCGGGGCTTTTTTTTGCCTGCGATTTGAAGAGCCCCTCACCCCAACCCTCTCCCGGAGGGAGAGGGAGCTGATTGGCGGTGTTTTGAAGTTGCGTGCGCTCAGGCCCCTCTCACTTTGGGAGAGGGCTAGGGTGAGGGGCTTTTCTGACACTCACTGCCCTTCAAGCACTACACCCAGCGCTGAATCCATGAATGGGTCAACCACCCAACCTTTTCTACCGTTAACCAAAGGAATTGAACCACGCGATTGCCATCGCCCAAACATCAGAAAGGATTTCGATGTGATCCCACCCACCGTTGGCCCGATAGTGGGCTTTACCACTTCACAGCACGCGCGCATTTTTGTCCGCGGCGAACTCGACAAAAACAACGCCGTCTTCGCCGGTATCCGGCATCGCAAGGCTGGCGACAGCCAGTGGTCTGTCGGTGTGTTTTCAAGACTGAGCCCTGAGTTCGACATGTCCGATACGCTGGTCTTGAACACTCTGCACAGTGATACCCGCTACGAATACCAGGCTGGCTGGTTCGCCACCGCAAACCCCGGGCACACGACTGAAACCGTCAAGCAGATCCCGCTTCAATGGCCTGCCACGGTATACAGCTTCAAGACCGACTCAACTGCACGCAACCGTACTCGCCGATATGTCGTTGGCTCTTGCCGCTACCTCAGGCTCACGGCAGGCATCCCTTCTGCCCCGCACCTAGGGGACGAAATCTTCGGCAACATCCATGCACTGACCCGCCAGCAAAGCATTGATGCTGTGGTGATGGCCGGCGATCAGGTGTATGTCGATGACCTGAATATTGTGGCCCCGGACCGCGACTACTCCAGCATCACCCGAAAATACCGCGCCGCTTTCACACAACCCCATATCCGCAAGCTAATGGCAGGCACTGCGACCTACATGATCCTCGACGACCATGAAATCGAAGATAACTGGCCAGCCAATCGGGATACCGGAGATAAAACGCTCTACAACAACGCCATGAGAGCTTACGAGGCTTACCAGTGCAGCCATGGCCCGGCCCACGACCTGCTGCCCGACGGGCGCATCAACCGCAACCTGTCCCGCTACTGGTACAGGTTTGCCAACGCTGACATCGACTGGTTCGTCATGGATTGCCGCACCGAGCGCACCCTTACGGGGCGTGACAAACGCATGATCGGCGTCACTCAGGAACAGGCACTGCTCAAATGGCTGATCAACAGCAACGCCAGGGTCAAGTTCATCGTCAGCAGCGTCATGCTTATGCCCGACCAACGGCGCGACAATGACGGCTGGAAGGCCTTTGCGGCGCAGCGCAACCGCATCCTCGAAACCATTCGCAGCAACGCCATCAAGAACGTGGTGTTCGTGTCGGGCGATATTCATGGCTCGCTCTGCTGTCATCTGACCCACGACAAAAGCCCGGACTTTATCGTACACAGCGTGGTGTCCTCACCCCTGTGCAATACCAGACTGCTGCCGTACGCGAATGTCAGAGACCTGCTCGTCAACGCCCCCTTGACCAGCGTGGGCACAGGCACTTACTCACTCAAGCTCAACAGTCGAGTGGTCAGCGAAGACAACTTCGTCTGCCTGAGCATTAGCGGCCAACAACTCAAGGTTGATTTTCACAATAGAAAGGGCCGGATTATCGAGTCCGCAACTGTTGAGCTTAAATAAGCTGCAAACCTTGCCGATCGGCCTGCAGGAAATCCCCGACCGGCCGATAAGCCCTTATAGCACTTAGCCTTTATGTTCACTTGTCAGCACGCCGAGCATGATGCAACCTTGCCGTCTACCACAGAGACAGGGTGACAGCCCGTGCGCAATCCGCATTTGTGAAGCGAGTGCCCCAATGAAAAGCCAGCCTGATGCTGCCCCGCGCCTGGCAGCCGAGGTCGTGACCCAGCTCCCCGTACCTTCCAGGCTCGGCATGCTGCGTTTCGAACGGCTTAATGAAGCCAGCTGGGCCATGCTCTATCTCGACCCGCACTGCGAGCGCCAATTCGGCATGCCCGCGGCAGACTTGTGCGCGCTGGTTGGCTCGCCCTACGCCAGTCTGATGGAACCCCGCGCCCGCTATCACCTGCACGATGCAATCGAGCATCAGCTCAGGACCAGCCACCACTACGTTGTGCATTACACCCTGCACACCGCCCTGGGCCCACTGAACCTGATGGAGCTGGGCGAGGCCTACAAACAGCATAATCGACATTTTTTGCGCGGCTATCTGCTGGCCATTGAAGACAGCGCTGCCAGCCCTTCGCCCGCCCCGGTGGCCGAACTTGAAACACAAAACAGCCGCCTGCAGATCGCCCTGGCGCTCAACCAGCGTACCCAGGCGGATCAACTTCAGCATCTGGAGCGCGTGCGTGCCCAGCAGGACTTGATCCTGCGCCTCGCCCGTCATCGCTACAGCCAGCACAATTCGCTGCAAGAAGCCGCCGAGCTGATCACCCGCAGCGCCTGCGATATCTATCAAATCGATGGTGCCAGCCTGTGGAATCTTGAAGGCAACCGGTTGCTGCCTGTTTCGGCGTTCGAACGCGAGACCCAGGCCCATGTCGCGCAAGACATCTTCGATGCCAGCCACTTCCCCGACTACCTGGAAGCCTTGCACACCAGCCGTTCGATCGACGCGCCGAACGCCAGCCGCGACCCACGCACCCGCGAACTGGTGGCCAGCCTGGGCCGGCACGAAGCCAATGCCATGCTCGACGCAGGTATCCGCATCGACGGTCAGGTGGTGGGCGTCCTGTGCCTGGAGCAGGTCGGCAGAACCCGCGCCTGGCAAGCGGACGAAATCGCCTTCGCCGGCGAGCTGGCCGACCAGTTTGCCCAGGTCATCAACAACCACAACCGCCGCGCCGCCACCAACGCCCTGCACCTGTTCCAGCGCGCCGTCGAACAAAGTGCCAACGCCTTTTTGCTGGTCAACTGCGATGGCGTGGTGGAGTACGTAAACCCCAGCTTTACCGCCATCACCCAATACAGCACCGAGGAAGTCCAGGGCCATAAACTGTCCGAGCTGCCCGCTCTGGAAAACCTCAGCGAACTGCTCTTCGATGCTCACTCCAGCCTGAGCAAAGGCAACAGCTGGCAGGGTGAATTCAAGAGCCGACGCAAAAACCTGGAACCCTACTGGGGGCAGATGTCGATTTCCAAGGTGTATGGCGACAACCGTGAGCTGACCCACTACATCGGTATTTATGAAGACATCACCGAGGCCAAGCTGGCGCAGCAGCGCATCGAACGCCTGGCCTACACCGACAACCTGACCAACCTGGGCAACCGCCCGGCCTTTATCCGCAACCTCGATGAACGCTTCGCCCGCAACAGCAACACGCCGGTGTGCCTGTTGCTGGTGGACATCGACAACTTCAAGCGCATCAATGACAGCCTTGGCCACCAGACCGGCGACAAGCTGCTGATCAGCCTGGCCCGGCGCCTGCGCAACAGCCTGAGCGCCAGCGATGGGCTGGCGCGCTTTGCCAGTAACGAATTCGCGGTATTGCTGGACGATACTGACCTGACGACCGGACAGCAAATTGCCAGCCAGTTGCTGATGACCCTCGACAAGCCGATGTTCGTCGATAACCAGCTGATCAGCGTCACCGGCTCGGTCGGGGTAGCCTGTGCGCCCTTGCATGGCCGGGATCCGCAAACCCTGATGCGCAACGCAGGCCTGGCGCTGCACAAGGCCAAGGCCTGCGGCAAGCACCAGGTGCAGGTGTTTACCGAAGCCCTGAATGCCGAAGCCAGCTACAAACTGTTTGTCGAAAACAACCTGCGCCGCGCCCTGACCCAGAACGAACTTGAGGTGTTCTACCAGCCCAAGCTGTGCCTGCGTACCGGACGACTGCTGGGCATGGAAGCCCTGCTGCGCTGGAACCACCCTAAAAACGGCATGATCCGCCCCGATCAGTTCATCAGCGTGGCCGAAGAAACCGGGCTGATCATCCCTATCGGCAAATGGGTCGCCCGCCAGGCGTGCCGGATGAGCCGGCAACTGAGCCTGGCCGGGCTGGGCAGTCTGCAAGTAGCGATCAACGTGTCGCCCAAGCAGTTCTCCGACCCGGACCTGGTTGCCTCGATTGCCAGTATCCTCAAGGAAGAACAGTTACCGGCTGCGCTGCTGGAGCTGGAGCTGACCGAAGGCTTGCTGCTGGAAGCCACCGACGACACCCGCCTGCAACTCGACCAACTGAAAAAACTGGGCCTGACCCTGGCCATGGACGATTTCGGCACCGGCTACTCATCGCTCAGCTACTTGAAAAAATTTCCGATCGACATCATCAAGATCGACCGCAGCTTTATCAAAGACATCCCCGACAACCAGAACGACATGGAAATCACCTCCGCCGTGATTGCCATGGCCCACAACCTCAAGCTCAAAGTGGTTGCCGAGGGCATTGAAACCGCTGCACAGTTGGCATTCCTGCGCCGCCATCGCTGTGATGTAGGCCAGGGTTATCTGTTCGACCGACCTATCCCCGGCAGCGAACTGATAGAAAAACTCAAACGCTACCCGCGTGGCCCACTGGCCTGACAGCGCCGTAACACTCGGGCACACTAGCAGCCTGACTTCCTACACTCTGACTGAGAGGACATGAAACATGGTCTTGCGCTCGGAAATCCTGGTGAATAAAAACGTGCTACCCACTAAAGAACAAGCCCTGCCCGGCCGTGACACTCACGTACAACTGCCGGAAACCCACTACGTCACCGGCCAGCCGCTACTGGGCCCGTTCCCGATGAACGTGGACTTCGCGATTTTTGGCCTGGGTTGCTTCTGGGGCGCAGAACGCAAGTTCTGGGAGCGCGAAGGCGTAGTCAGCACCGTAGTGGGCTATGCGGGCGGCTACACGCCGAACCCGACCTACGAAGAAGTCTGCTCGGGCCTGACCGGCCACACCGAAGTGGTGCTGGTGGTCTACGAACCGGAAGTGGTCAGCTACAAGCAATTGCTGGCCATGTTCTGGGAACTGCACAACCCCACCCAAGGCATGCGCCAGGGTAACGACATCGGCACCCAGTACCGCTCGGTGATCTACTGCACCACCCCTGAACAGCTTGAGCAGGCACTGGAAAGCAAGAAGGTGTTCCAGGCGGAACTGGACAAGGCCGGGCTGGGCACCATCACCACTGAAATCGACCAGGCGCCAACGGTGTACTTCGCCGAGGCATACCACCAGCAGTACCTGGCGAAAAACCCGCAGGGTTATTGCGGTATCGGCGGCACCGGTGTGACCTGCCCGATTTGATGTAGCACAAAAAACGGTGGGAGCGGGCTTGCTCGCGATGCAAGCGACTCGGTGTTTCTGTTACACCGCATCGCCTCGATCGCGAGCAAGTCCGCTCTCACATTGGTTTTCAGCTATTTTCCGCAATCAACCATTCCATCTGCCAGCCACCCTGGGTTTGACCCAGTTTTTTGGCCAGCCACGGCAACAGTTCGCGCAGCTCTTCTTCGAGACCCCAAGGCGGGTTGGCGATCGCCAGGCCCGAACCATTGAGGCTGTTGGGCGTATCCAGCGGATGCACGAACAACTCCACCTGCAGCAACTTCGGTGCACCTGAACCTGCCAGGTCCTGATAGAAACGACGCAACTGGCGCTTGTCCTTGATCGGATACCAGATCGCTACAACGGTCTGGCGCATGCGACTGATCGCGTCTTTCAACGATTCGGCGCAGCGCTTCATTTCGTCGAGTTTCTCGAACGGCGGGTCGATCAGCATCAAGCCACGCTTCTCAGCCACCGGCAGCAAAGCACGCGGCACATGCCAGCCTTCGCCCAAATGCACCGCTACGCGGCGATCACCCTTCATGTTGTCTTTGAGCAATACGCCGTCTTCGGGGTGTTTCTCGTTCAACAGCACACGGTCCTGGGAACGGGTCAGGCGTCGCGCCCACTCCGGCGAGCCCGGGTAATAGCGCAACTCGCCATCCGGGTTCATCTTGCGCAGTACTTGCATGTAGTCATCAGTCACTGCAGGCAGGTCTTTCTGCCCCCACAACCGTGCAATGCCTTCAAGGTACTCGCCCGTGCGGTTGGCCTGATCGCCCTTGAGGTCGTACAGACCAATACCGGCGTGGGTATCGAGATAGGCAAAAGGCTGCTCTTTGCGCGACATCAGGGCGATGAGGCGGGTCAAGACGATATGTTTGAAGACGTCGGCGTGGTTGCCGGCGTGGAAGGCGTGACGATAGTTCATGGTTGCTCCTGCGCAGGAGGCGAAGTTTACCTTGTACGCAACCTGACGTCAGGTCGCGGGCGTTTTTTCCGAGATACGGTGAGCAACGCCCAGGCAAAAAAAACGGCCCGTCTCACCTGGAGACGGGCCGTTTTTGAACACTTCAAGGTCAGCGCAAGCGCTTCTCTGATCAGCTGTTTTGCTGGAAGTCTTTTTCAGCAGCGTCGAAACGCTCGATCATGCCTTTGCTTGGGCCTTTGCCCGCAAGGCTTGCCAGCACAATGGCCAGGCTGCCCAGGATAAAGCCCGGGATGATTTCGTACAGGCCAAACAAGGCGAAATGCTTCCACACGATCACGGTAATGGCACCGACCAGAATACCGGCCAATGCACCATTACGGGTCATGCCTTTCCACAGTACAGAGATCAGTACTACTGGACCGAACGCAGCACCGAAACCTGCCCACGCGTAGCTCACCAGACCCAGCACACGGTTCTCCGGGTTGGAGGCCAGTGCAATGGCGATCAGTGCAACCACCAGCACCATGATCCGGCCAACCCATACCAGTTCCAGCTGGGAGGCATTTTTACGCAGGAAGGACTTGTAGAAGTCTTCGGTCAGGGCACTGGAGCACACCAGCAACTGGCAGCTCAGGGTACTCATGACCGCAGCCAGAATGGCCGACAGCAGCACACCGGCAATCCACGGGTTGAACAGCAGCTTGGCCAGTTCAATGAATACGCGCTCTGGGTTTTCGGTCACCGGCCCGGCCACTTCAGGGTGTGCCGAGAAGTAAGCGATACCGAAAAAGCCTACAGCGACCGTACCGGCCAGGCACAGGATCATCCAGGTCATGGAGATGCGACGCGCCTTGGCGATCGACTTGACCGAATCAGCGGCCATGAAACGCGCCAGAATGTGCGGTTGACCGAAGTAACCCAGACCCCAGCCCATCAGCGAGATGATGCCGATGAAGGACGTGCCCTTGAGCATGTCGAAGTTGCTTGGGTCGTTGGCCTCGATGGCCAGGAACGTGGTGTCTACGCCACCCGTGGCCAGCAGCACGATGATAGGCGTCAGGATCAGCGCGAAGATCATCAGGGTGGCTTGAACCGTGTCGGTCCAGCTCACTGCCAGGAACCCACCGATAAAGGTATAGGCGATGGTCGCCGCAGCACCGGCCCACAAGGCGGATTCGTAAGACATGCCGAAGGTGCTTTCGAACAGACGGGCGCCGGCCACAATGCCGGAAGCGCAGTAGATGGTGAAGAACACCAGAATCACGATGGCCGAGATGATCCGCAGCAAACCGCTTTTGTCTTCAAAACGGCTGGAGAAGTAATCCGGCAAGGTCAGCGCATCACCGTTGTGCTCGGTCTGTACCCGCAGGCGACCGGCAACAAACAGCCAGTTCAGGTAAGCGCCGGTCACCAGACCGATGGCGATCCAGCTTTCCGACAAGCCGGACATGTAGATCGCACCCGGCAAACCCATCAACAACCAGCCGCTCATGTCGGAGGCACCGGCGGACAATGCAGTGACAACGCTGCCCAGGCTACGGCCACCGAGAATATAGTCAGAAAGGTTGTTGGTGGAGCGATAAGCCATCAGGCCAATCAGCACCATTGCCGCAATATAGATCACGAACGTGATCAGGGTTGGGTTACTAACACTCATTGATAAAGCCCTGGCATTGTTTTTATGTTTAGCGGCGGTCTGGCCGTACGCTCACAAACGTCCTGTTTGAGACGATTAACCCTGCCGCGCATTTATGACTGATGTTTCCCCAGGAAATCCATCAGCCGATGAACCAATCTTCTGTAGGAGGTTGCACCTTGGGCGCGAATGCTATGCAACAAAGCAAATCGGGTGCAACCAGTTTCTGCGAGCCAAGTTGCACCTTGTCGCCTTTTCGTCTCAATTCGGAGTTTTTGCGCCTTTTCGGAGCAAAGACCCTACCAAACCAAACAGAAAGCACCACACCAGGGCACTGATTTCACCCCGCCTGAATATTCCTGACGAAGCGTCGACCAATCCACAAAAAAACGGGTTGCACCTAGTTGCACCCGTTTCGGCGCAGCGCTAATCTTGCCGCCAGCTGCTGCCACGCAAATGTGGCACCCATGAGGATAAAAAAATGGCTACCACCACCCTTGGGGTCAAACTTGATGACCCGACCCGCGAGCGCCTCAAGGCCGCCGCGACCTCGATTGATCGCACGCCACACTGGCTGATCAAGCAGGCAATCTTCAATTACCTGGAAAAACTCGAGGGTGGTGCAACCCTGACCGAGTTGAGCGGTATCCCTGGTTCTGCCAGCGATGACGCCGACGAAGTACAAGCCGACCACGCGCATCAATGCTTCCTGGAGTTCGCAGAAAGCATCCTGCCGCAGTCCGTACTGCGCGCTGCCATTACTTCGGCGTACCGTCGCCCGGAACCCGAAGTGGTGCCCATGTTGCTGGAGCAGGCGCGACTGCCAGCCCCTATGGCCGAAGCCACGCAAACCCTGGCGGCCTCGATTGCCGAAAAATTGCGCAACCAGAAGAGCGCCGGCGGCCGTGCCGGTATCGTGCAGGGCTTGCTGCAGGAGTTTTCCCTGTCGTCCCAGGAGGGCGTGGCCCTGATGTGCCTGGCTGAGGCGCTGCTGCGTATCCCGGACAAAGGCACCCGCGACGCCCTTATTCGCGACAAGATCAGCACTGGCAACTGGCACCCGCACCTGGGCAACAGCCCGTCGCTGTTCGTCAACGCTGCGACCTGGGGTCTGTTGCTGACCGGCAAGCTGGTGTCGACGCACAACGAAGCAGGCCTGACCTCCTCCCTGAGCCGCATTATCGGCAAGAGCGGCGAGCCGATGATCCGCAAGGGCGTCGACATGGCCATGCGCCTGATGGGCGAGCAGTTTGTCACCGGCGAAACCATCGCCGAAGCCCTGGCCAACGCCACGCGCTTTGAAGCCAAGGGCTTCCGTTATTCCTACGACATGCTCGGCGAAGCCGCACTCACCGAACATGACGCACAAAAGTACCTCGCGTCCTACGAGCAAGCCATCCACTCGATTGGCAAAGCCTCCCACGGTCGCGGCATCTATGAAGGCCCGGGCATTTCCATCAAGCTGTCGGCCCTGCACCCGCGCTACAGCCGCGCCCAGTACGAACGCGTGATGGACGAACTGTACCCGCGCCTGTTGTCGCTGACCTTGCTGGCCAAGAAGTATGACATCGGTCTCAATATCGACGCCGAAGAAGCAGACCGCCTGGAAATCTCTCTCGACCTGCTCGAGCGCCTGTGCTTCGAGCCGCAGCTGGCTGGCTGGAACGGCATCGGCTTCGTGATTCAGGCTTACCAGAAGCGCTGCCCGTATGTGATCGACTACGTGATCGACCTGGCTCGCCGCAGTCGTCATCGCCTGATGATCCGCCTGGTGAAGGGCGCGTACTGGGACAGTGAAATCAAACGCGCCCAAGTCGAAGGCCTGGAAGGCTAT
Source organism: Pseudomonas sp. FSL R10-0056 (assembly GCF_009600105.1). NCBI lineage: Bacteria > Pseudomonadati > Pseudomonadota > Gammaproteobacteria > Pseudomonadales > Pseudomonadaceae > Pseudomonas > Pseudomonas sp. FSL R10-0056. The sequence goes on along the minus strand of NZ_WIWL01000194.1, from coordinate 20,803 downwards.
CCGGTCTACACCCGCAAGGTGTACACCGACGTGTCCTACCTCGCTTGTGCGAAAAAGCTGCTGGCCGTACCAGAAGCCATCTACCCGCAATTCGCCACCCACAACGCCCAAACGCTGTCGGCGATTTATCACATTGCCGGTCAAAACTACTACCCGGGTCAGTACGAGTTCCAGTGCCTGCACGGCATGGGTGAACCCCTCTACGAACAGGTTGTAGGCAAGGTTGCCGAAGGCAAGCTGAACCGTCCGTGCCGTGTGTACGCCCCAGTGGGTACCCACGAAACACTGCTGGCTTACCTGGTGCGACGCCTGCTGGAAAACGGCGCGAACACCTCGTTCGTTAACCGTATCGCCGACCACACTATCGCAATCCACGAGTTGGTGGCCGATCCAGTCAGCCAGATTGAACAAATGGCCACGACCGAAGGCGGCTTCGGCTTGCCGCACCCGCGCATCCCGTTGCCGCGTGATCTGTATGGCAGCGAACGCGCCAACTCCAGCGGCATCGACATGTCCAACGAACACCGTTTGGCGTCGCTGTCCTGCGCCTTGCTGGCCACGGCCCATAACGACTGGAAAGCCGCGCCGATGCTCGGTTGTGACTCCAGCAACGAAGCCCCGGCGGCGGTGCTCAACCCGGCCGACCTGCGTGATGTGGTGGGTCATGTACAAGAAGCCACCGTTGAAGACGCCGATAACGCTATCCAGTGTGCCCTGAGCGCCGCACCGATCTGGCAGGCCACCCCGCCCGCCGAGCGCGCTGCGATCCTGGAGCGCGCCGCCGACCTGATGGAAGGCGAGATCCAGCCACTGATGGGCCTGCTGGCCCGTGAAGCTGGCAAGACCTTCGCCAACGCTATCGCCGAAGTGCGCGAAGCAGTGGACTTCCTGCGCTACTACGCGGTGCAGGCCCGTAACGACTTCACCAACGATGCCCACCGCCCGCTGGGCCCGGTGGTCTGCATCAGCCCGTGGAACTTCCCGCTGGCCATCTTCAGCGGCCAGGTGGCTGCAGCATTGGCTGCCGGTAACCCGGTACTGGCCAAGCCTGCCGAGCAAACCCCGCTGGTTGCCGCACAAGCCGTACGCATCCTGCTCGAAGCCGGCATCCCGCAAGGCGTGCTGCAATTGCTGCCTGGCCGTGGCGAAACCGTCGGCGCACGCCTGGTGGGTGATGATCGCGTCAAAGGCGTGATGTTCACCGGCTCCACCGAAGTGGCCCGCCTGCTGCAACGCAATATTGCCGGTCGCCTGGATGCCCAGGGCCGCCCTATCCCGCTGATCGCCGAAACTGGCGGCCAGAACGCCATGATCGTCGACTCTTCGGCCCTGACCGAGCAAGTGGTTATCGACGTGGTGTCTTCGGCCTTCGACAGCGCCGGTCAACGTTGCTCGGCACTGCGGGTACTGTGCCTGCAAGAGGACTCGGCAGATCGCGTCATCGAAATGCTCAAAGGTGCCATGGCCGAATCGCGCATGGGCAACCCCGAGCGCTTGAACGTGGACATCGGCCCGGTGATCGACGCCGAAGCCAAGGCCGGGATCGAGCAGCATATCCAGGGCATGCGCGACAAGGGCCGCTCTGTGTACCAGATGGCCATCGCCGATAGCGAAGAATGCAAACGCGGCACCTTTGTCATGCCGACCCTGATTGAACTGGAAAGCTTTGACGAGCTGGAACGCGAGATCTTCGGGCCGGTGCTGCACGTGGTGCGCTACAAGCGCAAAGACATCGACCAGTTGATCGCACAGATCAACGCTTCGGGTTATGGCCTGACACTGGGCGTGCATACCCGTATCGACGAAACCATTGCCAAGGTGGTCAACAACGTCAACGCCGGTAACGTCTACGTCAACCGCAACATCGTTGGTGCGGTGGTCGGCGTGCAACCGTTCGGCGGTGAAGGCCTGTCGGGTACCGGCCCGAAAGCCGGTGGCCCGCTGTACCTGTACCGCCTGCTGTCGACCCGCCCGGGCAATGCAATCGAGCAATCGTTCGCCAAGGTCGATGCCGTGACCGCACCGGACACCCAGGCCCGCGAGGCCATGAGCAAACCGCTCAGCGCCCTGCAAGCCTGGGCAACCAGCAACCAGCAACCAGCACTGGCCGAGCTGTGCACCGAGTACGCTGCACACTCGCAAAGTGGCATCACGCGCCTGCTCAACGGCCCGACCGGCGAACGCAACAGCTACGCCATTCTGCCGCGTGAACATGTGCTGTGCCTGGCTGAAGTTGAAAGCGACCTGCTGACCCAACTGGCTGCCGTTCTGGCCGTGGGCAGCTCGGCGGTACTGCCGCAAAGTGAACTGGCCAAGGCCCTGCTGGCCCGCCTGCCTGCAGAGGTGCAGCCACGCATCACACTGGTCGCGGACTGGACCAAGGACGAAGTGATCTTCGACGCCGTCCTGCACCACGGCGACTGTGACCAGTTGCGTGACGTGTGCCAGCAAGTGGCACAACGCGCAGGCGCCATCGTTGGCGTACAGGGCCTGTCCCAGGGCGAAACCAATATCGCCCTGGAGCGCCTGGTGATCGAGCGCGCACTGAGCGTCAACACCGCTGCTGCGGGTGGCAACGCAAGCCTGATGACCATCGGTTGAGGATGTGATCGGGCAATAAAAAACCGGGCACCCGAAAGGGTTGCCCGGTTTTTTTACGCCATGAACTCAACGTTGGCTCATGAATTCCATATAGCCAACGATGGCCATCAACAGCGTGCCGGCCACCATCCAGGCAAAATTAGCCCAGCTCAGGGCCTTGTTGACGCTGCCCTGCGGGTCACCCGCCAGCATATTGATTGCGCGCTGGGCCGCCACCAGCATTGCACAACAACCGGTGATCAGTACTGCATTGGTGAACAACACATAGACCGCATCCGCGGGCCGGGTAAACAGCGTGGACACCAGCACCGAGAACATGACCAGCAGCATAATGAGCAGGCCTCTGGTCTCGGGTTGCCAAAAATAGCAGCGCCCTGTCCTGTCGAGGCCGTTCTGAACCACTTCAAACAGCGGCAGGATAAAAAATGGCCAGAGCGCAGCGCGCAGCAACGGCGCGATCGGCGCCCCGGTTTCCGCTTTGTAGGACGCCCAGTTGCGATATGACCAATAGACCATGTACCCGCCTGCCGTAAGCCCATACAGCAGCAGAAACTTGCTGACAGACACGACATAAAGGTTGATTCGTTTGTCGTCACACCACGGTGTTGTCTTCGATAGCCTGTTGCCAGCCTCAGTAGCAGGGTTCATGTCATGTCCGTGCGCAAGTGGGAGGCCGCAGTACACACAATTTACCTAATATAAAAATGCAGTGAAAATCCCATTTTTTTGTAAGAAAGGCCTTCAGTCCTACTCGACAGGCCCAAACACCTCCAGGGTGTAATCCATTCAAAACCTTTTTTGACAGCCCGCCAATGGCGCAGGTTAGAATCGATGGCACGCAGGCTGCATGCCAGGTCTGCGCCCTGTCTTTTTTAGCTTTCTGGAGTACTGCCTTTGAATGCGACGACCATCAACAGCCTGTTCTTGATCGGCGCGTTGCTGGTAGGCGCAAGCATCCTGGTAAGTTCTCTGTCCTCGCGCCTGGGCATCCCGATACTGGTCATCATCCTTGCGGTGGGCATGACCGCAGGTGTCGATGGCGGCGGCATCATTTTTGACAACTACCCCACGGCCTATCTGGTGGGCAACCTCGCCCTGGCGGTGATTTTGCTCGACGGCGGCTTGCGCACCCGGGTTTCCAGTTTTCGCGTGGCGTTATGGCCCGCGTTATCGCTGGCCACGGTGGGGGTGATGATCACCACGGGGCTGACCGGGCTGATGGCCGCCTGGCTGTTTAATCTCAACTTGATCCAGGGTCTGCTGGTTGGCGCCATTGTCGGCTCCACCGATGCCGCCGCAGTGTTCTCGCTGCTGGGTGGCAAAGGCCTGAACGAGCGGGTTTCAGCCAGCCTCGAAATCGAGTCCGGCAGCAACGACCCGATGGCGGTATTCCTCACCGTCACCCTGATCGACATGCTCGCCAGCGGTGAAACAGGCCTGCACTGGAGCCTCTTGCTCAACCTGGTGCGTGAATTTGCCATCGGCGGCACGGTCGGTCTGGCAGGCGGCTGGCTAATGCTGCAAATGGTCAACCGTATCAACCTGGCCAACGGCCTGTACCCGATTCTGGTGATCGCAGGCGGGCTGGTGGTCTTTTCCCTGACCAACGCCCTGCACGGCAGCGGCTTTCTCGCGGTCTACCTGTGCGGCCTGGTGATTGGCAACAGTCCGATCCGCAGCCGTCATGGCATTTTGCATATGCTCGACGGCATGGCCTGGCTGGCCCAGATTGGCATGTTCCTGGTGCTGGGCTTGCTGGTCACGCCACACGACCTGTTGCCCATCGCCATTCCAGCACTGGCACTGGCCCTGTGGATGATTCTGTTTGCCCGCCCGCTGTCAGTGGTAGTGGGGCTGCTACCTTTCAAAGCCTTCCATGGACGCGAAAAAGCCTTTATCTCATGGGTAGGCCTGCGCGGTGCGGTGCCGATCATTCTGGCGGTGTTCCCGTTGATGGCCGGGCTGCCCAATGCGCAGCTGTATTTCAACCTGGCATTCTTTATCGTGCTGGTATCTCTTCTGGTGCAAGGCACCAGCCTGCCGTGGGTCGCCAAGCTGCTCAAGGTGACCGTACCGCCTGATCTGGCCCCCGTGTCCCGTTCAGCCCTTGAAGTGCATGTCACCAGCGAGTGGGAACTCTTTGTTTATCGCCTCGACGCACAAAACTGGTGCATCGGTGCGGCCCTGCGTGAACTGAAAATGCCCGACGGCACCCGTATCGCCGCCCTGTTTCGCGATAAAAAACTGCTCCATCCGTCGGGTAGTACCACGCTTGAAGTGGGTGACCTGCTCTGCGTCATCGGCCACGAACACGACTTGCCTGCCCTGGGCAAACTGTTCAGCCAGCCCCCGAGCCGTGGCCTGGACCTGCGTTTCTTCGGCGACTTCGTGCTCGAAGGCGACGCCCAGCTGGGCGCTGTGGCCGCCTTGTACGGCCTGAAGCTGGACGGCATCGACCCGAACACCTCACTGAGCAGCTTCATTGCCCACAAGGTCGGCGGCGCGCCGGTGGTCGGCGACCAGGTGGAGTGGAACAACACCATCTGGACGGTTGCGATGATGGAAGGGAACAAGATCGCCAAAGTGGGCGTCAGATTCCCCGAAGGAAGTGCACCGGGCCCGGGGCTGTTCCTCTAAACTCCAACTTTCCGCCCTTGTCTGACCGGTATCTATGCCAACTCTGCGCACGTTCATCGCCACCGTCCTGCTCGGCCTGAGCCTTTGTGTCGGCACGCTTCAGGCTGCCGACCCGCCTACCGCCGAAGCGGTGCAGCAAAGCCTGGACAAAATTGCCGAGCGCAAACTGCCGGACGCCGACCAAAAAGCCCTGCAGGCGGTGCTCCAGCAGACCCTGACCCTGCTCGACAGCAAAGCCGATTACGAACAGCGCCTGAACGACGTCAAACAACAGATCAACGATGCCCCTCGCCAGACTGCCGAAAACCAGCGCGAACTGGCCAAAATCAAGGCCAGCAAACCCATACCCGTAGCCCAGCGCTACAGCGAGCTGTCCGTGCAGCAGCTGGAACAACTGCTGGCGGAACGCACCACGCAACAGGGCGAGCTGCAAAAAGCCCTGGCTATCGCCAACAGCCAAAGCATTGCCGCGCAGACCCGACCCGAGCGGGCCCAGGCCGAGATCAGCAACAGCCAGACCCGTATCCAGCAGATCAACACCACCCTGAAAACAGGACGCGACAATGGCAAGTTGCTTACCCCCGATCAGCGCAACCAGCTCAACGCCGAAGCCGCCTCGCTCAACGCACTGATTGCCCTGCGCCGCCAGGAACTGGCTGGCAACAGCCTGTTGCAAGATCTGAGCGGCAGCCAGCACGACCTGCTGCTGGAAAAAACCACGCGCCAGGACCAGGAAATCCAGGACCTGCAAACCCTGATCAATCAAAAGCGCCTGGCCCAGTCGCAGCAGACCGTGACCGAGCAATCCATCGAGGCGAAAAAGTCCGGCAGCAGCAGCCTGCTGGCGACCGAAAGCGCGATCAACCTCAAGCTCTCCGACTACCTGTTGCGCAGCACCGATCGCCTCAACGAGGTGACCCAGCAGAATCTGCAAACAAAGCAACAACTGGACAACGTTACCCAGAGCGACCAGGCCCTGGATGAGCAGATCAACGTGCTCAAGGGCAGTTTGTTGCTGTCCAAGATACTTTATAAGCAGAAGCAAGCCCTGCCGCGCCTGCAAAAAATGGACAAGAATCTGGCAGACGAAATCGCCGATATCCGTCTGTACCAGTTTGAAATCAACCAGCAGCGCGAGTTGATCAGCAACCCCACGACTTACGTCGACAACCTGCTGTCCACCCAACCTGCCGACCAGGTCACACCGCAACTGCGCAAAACCCTGCTCGAACTGGTCAACACCCGCAGCGATCTGCTGGACCGCCTGAACCGCGAACTAAGCTCGCTGCTCAACGAATCGATTACCCTGCAACTGAACCAGAAACAACTGCTCAGCACCGCCCAAAGCCTGCGCGCCACGCTGGATGAGCAAATGTTCTGGATCCCCAGCAACAAGCCGCTGGATCTGGAATGGCTGGAAACCGCACCGCGCCAGCTTGAGCAGCAAATCACCACCCTGCCCTGGGGTTCCAGCGTCAGTGAACTGGCAGAAGGCCTGGTGCAACGTCCCCTGCTGTTCTTGCCGTTTTTGCTGGTGGTCGTGGCGCTGCTGTGGAAACGTCGCTACCTCTACAGCAAATTGAACAAGATCCATCAGGACATCGGTCACTTCAAGCGTGACAGCCAATGGCACACGCCGCTGGCAATATTGATCAATATCTTGCTGGCGATGCCCATTTCATTGGCGCTGGCCTTGTGCGGCTACGCCTTGCAAACCGATGCCCGGGGCATGAATGCCAATACGGGCGCGGCGTTGATTCAGATGGCCGAGGCCTGGCTGGTGTTCTACACCGCTTACCGGATTCTGGCGCCGGGTGGCGTGGCCGAACTGCATTTTCGCTGGGAAAAACCGTTGGTCGCGTTCTTGCAGAACTGGATCCGCAAACTCGGTTTTGTGGTCCTGGCCCTGGTGGCCGTCGTCGCCTTTGCCGAGCAACAACCGGCTGCGCTGGCCGACGATGTCCTGGGTATTCTGGTGGTGCTCAGTTGCTATGCGGCCATGGCCTGGCTGCTCTGCCGCCTGTTGCTCAACGACTTTGAAACAGCAACAAAAGCCTATCGCCTGCGCAAGTTGCTCGGTTTTGCCTTCGCCCTGCTGCCGCTGGCGCTGTTTGTGGCGGTGTGTTTTGGCTACTACTACACCGCGCTCAAGCTCAGCGACCGCCTGATCAATACCCTCTATCTGCTGATGCTCTGGCTGGTGGTCGAAGCGGCGTTTGTCCGTGGCCTGGCAGTAGCGGCACGGCGCCTGGCCTACCAGCGTGCACTGGCCAAACGCCAGGCCGCCAAGGAAGCAGGCGAAGGCAACGATACGATTATCGAAGAGCCGACCCTGGACATCGAACAGGTCAACCAACAGTCCCTGCGCCTGATCCGCCTGGCCCTGCTGGCTGGCTTTATCGGCATTCTGTACTGGGTGTGGGCTGACTTGATCTCGGTTTTTTCCTACCTGGACAACATCACCCTCTACGAATATACCAGCGGTACCGGCGCCAATATGAGCATGGTGCCCATCAGCATCGGCGACGTGATAGGTGCGCTGGTCATCATCGGCATCAGCATCGCGCTGGCGCGTAACTTGCCCGGCCTGCTGGAGGTGCTGGTGCTGTCGCGCCTTGATCTGGGCCAGGGCAGTGCTTACGCAACTACGACCCTGCTGACCTACGTGATCATCGGCGTAGGCTTTGTCTCCACCCTGTCAACACTGGGCGTGAGCTGGGACAAGTTGCAATGGCTGGTTGCGGCACTGTCGGTAGGCCTGGGCTTCGGCATGCAGGAAATCTTCGCCAACTTTATTTCCGGGATCATGATCCTGTTCGAACGCCCGGTACGGATCGGCGACACCATCACCATCGGCAATCTGTCAGGCACCGTGAGCAAGATCCGCATCCGGGCCACCACCATCACCGACTTCGACCGCAAAGACATCATCGTCCCGAACAAGACCTTTATTACCGGGCAACTGATCAACTGGTCGCTTACGGACACCATCACCCGTGTGACCCTGAAGCTGGGCGTCGATTACGGCTCCGACCTCGACCTGGTCAAGCAGTTGCTGCTCAAGGCTGCGCAAGAGAACCCGCGGGTGCTCAAAGACCCGGAGCCCCATGTGTACTTCCTCAACTTCGGCCAAAGCACTCTCGACCACGAACTGCGCATGCACGTACGCGACCTGGGCGACCGCAACCCGGTGATCGACGAGGTCAACCGCTTTATCAACCGCGAGTTCAAAAACCACCACATCAACATCTCCTTCCAGCAGATGGAGGTGTACCTCAAGAACCTGCAGGGGCAAGAATACAAACTGGTGCCCGTTGGGCCGGAAGTCCCGCCCGAGCCGACACCACCACCGCAAAAGCCGCAGTTGGGCAAGCTCGACTGACGCAAGTCCGATGCAACCTCTGTGGGAGCTGGCTTGCCTGCGATGCAAACGAATCGGTTTAACCAACCAAGCCCGTTGATGCCGTCGCGGGCAAGCCCGCTGCCACGATCCGCCACTGTTCACTGGAGACGGTCATTGAAAGCCCTCGACGAACTGACTTTTGATAACCGCTTTGCCCGCCTGGGTGATGCCTTCTCGACCCATGTGCTGCCTGAGCCCATCGACGCACCGCGTGTTGTGGTCGCCAGCGACGCCGCCCTGGCACTGCTCGACCTCGACCCCGCTGTCACCCAAGACCCTGTATTTGCGCAACTGTTTGGTGGCCATACCCTGTGGGCCAACGCCGAGCCTCGGGCGATGGTCTATTCCGGTCATCAGTTCGGTTCTTACAATCCGCAACTGGGCGATGGCCGCGGGTTACTGCTGGGTGAGGTGTATAACGACGCGGGCGAGCACTGGGACCTGCACCTCAAGGGCGCCGGCATGACCCCTTATTCGCGCATGGGTGATGGCCGCGCCGTACTGCGCTCCTCGATCCGCGAGTTTCTCGCCAGCGAGGCACTGCATGCACTGGGCATCCCCAGCAGCCGAGCCCTGTGTGTGATCGCCTCCGACACCCCGGTGTGGCGCGAAACCCAGGAGCGCGCCGCCATGGTGCTGCGCCTGGCACCCAGCCATATACGCTTCGGGCACTTCGAGTATTTCTACTACACCAAGCGCCCCGAGCAGCAAAAGCTACTGGGTGAGCATGTGCTGGCGATGCACTTCCCCGAGTGCCTGGAGCAACCCGAACCCTATCTGGCCATGTTTCGCGAAATCGTCGAACGCAACGCTGAACTGATCGCCAAGTGGCAGGCCTACGGGTTTTGTCACGGTGTAATGAACACCGACAACATGTCGATCCTGGGCATCACCTTTGACTTCGGTCCGTTCGCCTTCCTCGACGACTTCGACGCCAACTTCATCTGCAACCATTCCGACCATGAAGGGCGTTACTCCTTCAGCAACCAGGTGCCGATCGGCCAGTGGAATCTGAGTGCCCTGGCCCAGGCATTGACGCCGTTTATCAGCGTTGAAGCCTTGCGCGAAACCCTGGGGCTTTTTTTGCCGCTGTACCAGGCCCACTACCTCGACCTGATGCGCCGCCGGTTGGGTCTGACCAGTGCCGAAGACACCGATCAACACCTGGTCGAAACCTTGCTGCAAAAGATGCAAGGCAGCAGCGTCGACTACAACCTGTTTTTCCGGCGCCTGGGGGACCTCCCGGCAGAACAGGCGGTAGCACGGCTGCGAGACGAATTTGTCGATCTCAAGGGTTTTGACGAATGGGCCGCGCAGTACGTGGCCCGGGTTGCCCGAGACGGCGCAAGCGATGAAAGCGTCCGGCGTGAGCGCATGCACGCGGTCAACCCGCTGTATATCCTGCGCAACTACCTGGCACAAAAGGCCATCGATGCGGCCGAGGCCGGGGATTACAGCGAAGTGCAACGCTTGCACACGGTACTGACCCAACCGTTCACCGAACAACCGGGCATGGAAGGCTACGCCGAACGCCCGCCGGAGTGGGGCAAGCATCTGGAAATCAGCTGCTCGTCGTGATGCAAAACCGGTAAATATACTGTTGCCGGTTTTGCCCGCTCCCACAGAACCGAGGCCGGTCGCCAGTCGTCGGCCCACAAACCAGCCACAGCGTGGCGCACGCCGTAAGCCTCAGATAAACATATCCACAGGCACTTTGAAGTAATCGGCCAGCCAACGAATCTGCCGTACGTTGAGCTGGCGTTTACCGCTGAGGATTTCGGACACCACAGACTGGGTGCCGACACCTGGCAAATCGCTTTGCGTCAGCCCGTGTTCCTGCATCACCGAGCGCAGCACATCGACGCCGCTGACCTTGGGCATCGGTCGATGCTCTAGGTCGTAAGCCTCAACCCAGTCACCGATGATGTCCACCAGGCTCATCAAGGGGTTGGTCTCATCATCGCCTATCAAGTCGGTCAACGTATCAAGGGCGGCGACCAGCCCGTCGTAATCGGCTTCGTTTTTCGGTTTGCGCAGCAGCGGCGCCACGAATTGCCAATGCTCTGCTGCCTGTTCGACCAATGCGTTCATGGTGCTGATTCCTTCCATTTGCCCTTGTCATAGTCACGGTGATCCAGCACATGACGGATGTAGAGGCGCTGTACCCGGTAACGCACCACGGCGATCAACCGCAGTTTGTTACCACCTATATTGAAAACATGAAACGAACCCACCTTGTCGGTGGCGGGGAAAAACGACCTCAACGCGGCGAAGTCTTCAGGGCTGAGGACTTTGATCTTGCGATACCACTCATCCAGTGCGCTCGCCGATTGCGGCCATTGTGCTTTGGCTTCCCAAATTCGTTTTGCTGTAATCACTCGCCTGCAATGTCCTTATCGCATCTTGCTATGAAGGCTAAACCCGAACCCTGGCAATCGCAACTTGCGATAACGATTGCCAGACCAGCGGTGCAAAGCCCGGGGGGTTTTTACAGCCTAGATAGAGACCTGGTGGCCGGCTTGAGCACATTGTGAGCAGATACGTCATGGGGGGGTGGCGGCCCAGGTGTTCATCTGCTGAACTGCACGCCATCAATCTGGAGTCGCTGCGACAGGCGGCACCAATGGCCACTTCCAAGGAGCTCTCCATGACCGAACCGCTGCTGATCCCCTGCCCCCACTGCAACGGCCTGAACCGCATCCCCGGCGATCGCCTGGGTGAGCACCCCAAATGCGGGCGCTGCAAAAATGAAGTATTGCTGGCCAGGCCCTTCGATTTGCAGCAAACCGATTACGCCAGCCAGAACAAGGGCGACCTGCCGCTACTGATAGATGTATGGGCCGAGTGGTGCGGGCCCTGCAAGGCCTTTGCTCCGGTATTTGAGCAGGCCGCCCGCCAACTGCTGGGCAAGTGTCGGCTTGCCAAGCTCGACAGCGAGGCCAACCAGCACCTGGCGGGGCAACTGGGCATCCGTTCGATACCCAGCCTGATCCTGTTTAAAAATGGCCGCGAAATCGCACGCCAGAGCGGTGCGTTGCCATTGCAGCAACTTGGCGCCTGGCTGCGCAGCCAAGGCATCAGCGCTTAAGCGTTCTGATCCAGGTAATCGTGCAACTCCACAAACTGCTGGGTCAGCTTGTGCCTCGGGTCGAAGTGAATCAAAGGCTGGCAGGCCTGATGCGACTCACGCATGCGCACTGAGCTGCTCAGGTACATGGGCAGCACCGGCAACCCCTCGGCAATCAGCTCATCAAGCATTTGCTGGGGCAGGCTGGCCCGGGCCTGAAACTGGTTGACCACGATGCCCTCGACCAGCAGGTCTTCATTGTGGTCTTCCTTTAGCTCAGCGATTTCAGCCAGCAGGCCATAGAGCGCCTGACGTGAAAAACTGTCGCAATCGAACGGAATCAGCACACGATCACAGGCAATCAACGCCGATACCGCGTAAAAATTCAGCGCGGGTGGAGTGTCGACATAAATGCGGTCATAGTCTTCAGCCAGCTCGTCCAGCAACTTACGCAACTTGTTGATCTTGTGCTTGGCCTCAAGCTTGGGCTGCAAATCGGCCAATTCACCCGTAGCCGTCACTACGTGCAAGTTTTCAAAGGGTGTTTCGTAAATATCGACCCGGTTTTTCTTCGAGCCCACGCCCGCTGACAAGGTGTGTTTAAAGAACTCGGCAATCCCCATAGGGATATCATCGCCGGTCAGTCCGGTCAGGTATTGAGTAGAGTTGGCCTGGGCATCCAGATCCACCAACAACGTGCGATACCCTTCGCTGGCGCTAACCGCAGCCAGGTTACACGCGATGCTGGATTTACCCACACCGCCTTTCTGGTTAAACACCACGCGACGCATTTCAAAACCTCCGTGTACCTATGAGTGTCCGAGTGTAGATGCCCTTTGCGCGGCTTAGCTACCTTGCTAAGAAATGCCCTACATCAATCGAGAATATCTCCACAAAAACAAACGAATAAATCTCTCAAATAAAATCCATTGATCCTATTTTTCTAAATTCCCAGAAAAACCACACTGGGGCTGTAAGCAATATTTGCTACGAACCAACTGCACCGGGATAATATCGCCCCTCTGTATCAAGTGCGGCGTCGATCGGTGTCCACTTTCGCATCAAGGAAGCCTGCAAGGGCGGGATGAACTCCAGTGATCAATTTCAATATCGCCGCGTGGCGCGCCTGGGCTCCAGGCCTCGACACCGTGGCCGATTGGCAAGCCTGGAGCCAGCACCCCTGTGTACTTGCTGCCAACAGCGCAGCACCCGATGTCTCATTTTTACCCGCCATGCAACGGCGCCGCCTCAGCCGCCTGGCTCGCATGGCATTCTGCGTCGGCTGGCCATTGGCCGAAGGCCGTGAAGCATTACCGCTGGTCTTTGCCTCGCGTCACGGTGAAACCCCGCGCACATTCGACATACTCAGCGACCTTGCGGCGGATCAGCCCTTGTCCCCCACGCAGTTCAGCCTCTCGGTGCATAACGCCGTGATTGGCCTGTGGTCGATCATGCGCGGCGAAACCAGCGAAATGACCGCTATTGCTGCCGCCGGAGACGGCCTGGAGCACGGCCTGATCGAAGCCTGCGCCCTGCTCAATGAAGGCGCGCCCGCCGTGTTGCTGATCATCACCGAAGAGCAGCCACCCGAGGCCTATGCACGCTGTATCAATGACGTGCCCTTCCCTTATGCCGTGGGCCTGCTGCTGACCCCGGGCGAGCAATGGCAGGTTTCACTCGCCAGTGGTACCGCAGGCATAGAACAAGCTCAATGGCCCCATGCCCTGAATCTGTTGCGCCAACTGCTCGATAAGCAGCAGAGATCATTCCAGCACACCTGGAAAAACCGCGTGTGGAACTGGCAGCACAGCCTGTGAGCGCCCGCCGTGATGCTTATGCCTGGCGCTTGATCGCCACTGCCATCAGCTTTGCACTGTTCGGTATCGGTTGCCTGTGCCTGCGTCTGGTGATTTTTCCGGTGCTGAGTTGCCTGCCGGGCGATGCCACGCGTCAGCGCGAGCGTGCCCGTTTTACCGTCAGCCGCCTGTTCTGGCTGTTTATTCGCACCATGGCGCGCATGGGCGTGCTGACCTATGACGTCCAGGGTGCCGAGCGGCTAGGCCGCCCCGGGCAGATGATCATCGCCAACCACCCGTCGCTAATCGATGTGGTTTTTTTGATCGGCCTGGTGAGAAACGCCAATTGCGTGGTCAAACAGAGCCTTTGGCAAAACCCGTTTACCCGTAGCCCTGTGCGTGCGGCGCAATACATCAGCAATGATGGCAGCGTAGACATGCTCGATAACGCTGCGGGGGCGTTGCAGCAAGGCCAGACCCTGGTGATTTTCCCGGAAGGCACGCGTACCCGGCCAGGCCATGCGCCATCCTTTCATCGCGGGGCCGCCGCGATTGCACTGCGGGGTGCGAAGATCCTTACGCCGGTGGTGATCAAGGTCAGCCCCACCACGCTGACCAAGGCCGAGCCCTGGTATCGCATACCCGAGCGTCGCGTGCACTTCAGCTTTCGGGTCGGTGCCGATATAGATCCACATACATTTTCCGCGCTTGGCCCGCCGCCCAAAGCCTCGCGCCTGCTCAACGACTTCGTGCATGACTATTTTATTAAGGAGCTCGCCACAGATGAGCGATCTGAAAAACGATATTAAACAGCTGATCATCGATGCCCTGGGCCTCGAAGACATCAGTGTCAGCGACATTGGCGACGATCAAACCCTGTTTGGCGACGGCCTGGGGCTGGACTCGGTCGACGCACTGGAGCTGGGCCTGGCGATTCAAAAGACCTACGGCATCAAAATAGACGCCGACGCCAAAGATACACGCAATCATTTTTCCAACGTGGCCAGCCTTGCGGCTTTTGTCACCGCCAAACAGGCAGCCTGAGACCGAACCATGCAAAACCGTGACGACATTTTCAACACCCTGCGCGACGCTCTGGTCGAACTTTTCGAACTGGAACCCGAACGCATCACCCTGGACGCCAACCTGTATCAGGATCTGGAAATCGACAGCATTGACGCTGTCGACCTGATTGACCATATCAAGCGTAAAACCGGCAAACGAATCGCCGCTGAAGAATTCAAATCGGTGCGTACCGTCAATGACGTGGTCGAGGCGGTTTACCGCCTGGTTCACGCTGACGCATGAACCGCCTGATTGGCCTCGGCCTGTTGCTGGCCGGACTGATGTACCCCTTTGCGGTGTATTTCGGCATGGCCCATTTCGCCCCGTGGCAATTCGCGCTGCTGCTGGGCAGCCTGTGGCTGGCCCGCGCCCTGACCGGCGAACGCCGCCCGGGCAGTCTGTTGATGGCGGTGATTGCATTGATGTTCTGCGCCCTGCTGGGGCTGTTCAACAGCCCGGCACTGTTGCGCTGGTACCCCGTGCTGGTCAGCACGTTCATGCTTTGCCTGTTCGGCCTGAGCCTGAAGTACGGGCCGCCAATGATCGAGCGGCTGGCGCGGTTGCGCGAGCCCGTGCTGCCCGATATTGCAATTGATTACACGCGGCAGGTGACCAAGGTCTGGTGCCTGTTCTTCATGCTAAACGGATTAGTCGCAGCCTGCCTGACGCTGTGGGCGCCGCTGAGCTGGTGGACGTTATACAACGGCCTGATCGCCTACGCGCTGATGGGGCTGCTGTTTTTCATTGAATGGCTGATACGACAAAAGGTAAGAGGCCGGGCATGAATTGGATAAATCTTGAGCACCTGTTGCTCAAGGGGCACGCAGATCGCCGGGTCAGCGTTGACCCCGAGCTGAACCACGACACCCTGCGTGAACGGGCCCTGCGCCTGGCGGGCGGCCTGCAACAGCGCGGCGTGCGACGCGTTGCCGTACACCTTGAAGATGCCGCCGAGCTGGCGCAGGCCTTGCTCGGTGCCTGGCAGGCCGGAGTCAGCGTGCTCTTGCCCGCCGACCTGCAAGCGCAAACCCGCCTTCGATGGGACAGCCAGGTTGACCTGTGGATAACTCAAAGCGAAGAGTTGCAGGACCTGTACGCCGATCCTCTGCCTGCAGCGCAACTGGATCTGGACCAGTGCCAGCTCAGTTTGTGCACCTCGGGCTCCAGCGGCGAACCCAAACGGATCGACAAAAGCCTGCGCCAGATGGCCAACGAGGTTCAGGCACTGGAGCAACTGTGGGGTGCTGATCTGGGTGATGCATGCATTATTGCCAGTGTGGCGGCGCAGCACATCTACGGGCTGTTGTTCCGTGTGTTGTGGCCTCTGTGCGCAGGCCGCAGCTTTGTACGCAAACAACTGGCCTTCCCTGAAGACATGCAACGCGCCAGCCGTGAGCACGCTGCTTTTGCCTGGATCGCCAGCCCGGCCTTGCTCAAGCGCATGGCCGACAACCTCGACTGGCCGGCGTTAAGCTCGGTCCGCCGAGTATTTTCTTCTGGCGGTGCCCTGCCCGAAGAAGCAGCCCGGACGCTGTTCGAACGCCTGGGCCAGTGGCCGACCGAGATCCTCGGCAGCTCCGAAACCGGCGGTATCGCCTGGCGTCAGGGGCAACACCTGTGGCAGCCCTTTGCCGATGTGCAATTGAGCCAGAGCAGTGACGGCGCCTTGATCATCGCCTCTAGCTACTTGCCCAAGGGCCATGTCGAACACACGGCTGATGCCGCCCGTATTGAAGCCGACGGGCGATTTGAGTTGCTCGGGCGACTGGATCGCATCGTCAAACTCGAAGAGAAACGTATTTCCCTGCCAATGCTGGAGCAGGCGCTGGTCTCCCATGACTGGGTAGCCGAAGCCCGCCTGGGCGTGGTGCATGACCAACGCGCCTCACTGGGCGCCCTGCTGGTGCTCAGCGCCAGTGGCCTGTTTGCCCTGCGCGAACAGGGGCGCCGAGCCCTGACCCACACCCTGCGCCAGCACTTGAGTCAGCACTGCGAAGCCGTGGCCTTGCCGCGCCGCTGGCGTTTGCTGCGCCAGTTACCACTCAACAGCCAGGGCAAGCTGCCACAGGCCCGAGTCGATGCATTGTTACTCGCACCCCGGCCCAAGCTGCCGGAAGTGTTGAGCCAAAGCGAAGACGCCGGTCAGTGGACGCTGAACCTGTCGATCCCGCCGGACCTGGCGTTCTTCAGCGGCCATTTCCCCAAAACACCGGTGTTGCCGGGTGTGGTGCAAGTGGACTGGGCAATGGTGTTGGGCCAGCAACTGCTCGACCTGCCGCCGCGTTTTGCCGGGATGGAAGTACTCAAGTTCCAGCAACTGGTGCGCCCCGGGGACGCCATTGAATTAACCCTGCGCTTTGACAGCGAACGCGCAAAATTGCACTTCGCCTACCGCAACGCCACTGCACCCTGTTCCAGTGGTCGCATCGTGCTGGAGGCCCCCTGTGGATAACAGTAATAGTCCCGTGCATAACCCCTGCGCCGTGATCCCGGTGTACAACCACGAAACCGCCGTGCCTGGCGTGGTCGCGGCCCTGCGCGCCGCCGGTTTGCCCTGTGTGCTGGTCGACGACGCCAGCAGCCCCGCTTGCGCCGCTGTTCTTGGTGAGCTTGCCCGTGGCGAAAACATCTTCCTCATTCGTCTGGCCGTCAATCAGGGCAAAGGCGGCGCAGTCATGGCCGGTCTTCGTGAAGCCATGCAACTGGGCTTTACCCATGCCCTGCAAGTGGATGCAGATGGCCAGCACGATCTGCGCAACGTCGCTACTTTCATGCGGGTTTCACAGCAAAACCCTGCAGCGCTGGTCTGCGGTTACCCACAATACGATGCCAGCGTGCCCAAGGGCCGCCTGTATGCGCGTTACCTGACCCATGTGTGGGTGTGGATCAACAGCCTTTCATTGCAGATTCCCGACTCGATGTGCGGTTTTCGGGTCTACCCGCTGGCGCCGACCCTCGCACTGATCAACTCGGTAACGCTGGGCAAGCGCATGGATTTCGACCCCGAGATCCTGGTTCGCCTGGCGTGGCGCAACCAGCCGATGTGCTGGCTGCCGACCCAGGTCCACTACCCGCAGGACGGTCTCTCGCACTTTCGCCTGTTCCATGACAATGCGCTGATTTCGAGCATGCACACCAAGCTGTTTTTCGGCATGTTGATACGCTTGCCGGGCATCCTCTGGAGGCGCTGCAAAGCATGAATGAACCTCAACAGCATTGGGCTGCCCACAAAGAGCGCGGCAGTTTCCGGCTGATGAAGCTCACCGCCCTGGGCGTCAGGTTGCTGGGCCGACGTGTGCTCAGCCCGGTGCTTTACGCCATTGTGCTGTACTTCTTTGTGTTCGGCGGCCGCGCACGACGCAGCATCTGGCAATACCAGCAGCGCCTGGCCGACTGGAGCGAGCAAAGCGAGTTGCGCCCTACTCGCTGGCGGGTATTCGGGCAGTTCATGGCGTTTGCCGACGCCCTGCTCGACAAGCTCGATGTATGGAATGGCCGTCTCAAGATCGAAGACATCGAAATCGTTGACCCCGCGCTGCTGCGCAATCAACTGCGCGGCGAACGCGGGCAGATGCTGGTAGGCGCCCACTTGGGGAACCTTGAAGTCTGCCGTGCGCTCGCCGAACTGGGCGAGCAGGTGACCATGAATGTGCTGGTTCACACCCGGCATGCCGAACACTTCAACCGCCTGCTGGGCGAAGCCGGGGCCAGCCATTTACGGTTGATTCAGGTCAGTGAACTCAACCCGGCGGTGATGCTGCAACTCAACCAGCGCCTGGAAAACGGCGAATGGCTGGCCATCGCCGGTGACCGCGTACCACTCAATGGCGGGCGCCATATAGAGGTCGGTTTCCTCGGCTATACGGCAGCATTCCCCCAAGGCCCGTGGTTGCTGGCAGGACTGCTCAAATGCCCGGTCAATCTGATGTTCTGCCTCAAACACAAAGGCCGTTATCGAGTCATCCTCGAACCCTTTGCCCGCGAAGTGGTGTGGCGACGCAATAACCGCGAGCAGGTGATCGACGACTGGGCCACGCTCTACGCCGACCGCCTGGGCTACTACTGCCTGCAGGCACCGCAACAATGGTTCAACTTTTACCCTTTCTGGAAGACCGATGACGACGCATCCGCATGAGCCAGTAACCTTCGGCCAAACCCCGTTGCGCATTGAAGACGTGCTGGCCCTGGCCAATCGTCAGGCGCCAACGCGGCTGCAGGACGACCCCGACTACCGCGAGCGCATCGCCAAGGGCGCGCGCTTTCTCGACTCGCTGCTGGACAAGGAAGGCGTGATCTATGGCGTAACCACCGGCTACGGCGACTCCTGCGTGGTTGCGGTGCCGCTGGAGCACGTCGAAGCCTTGCCCCGCCACCTCTACACCTTCCACGGTTGCGGCCTGGGCAAATTGCTCGATGCGCAAGCCACCCGCGCGGTGCTTGCGGCACGCTTGCAGTCGCTGTGCCACGGCGTGTCGGGGGTGCGCATAGAGTTGCTGGAACGATTGCAGGCCTTTATTGCCCACGACATCCTGCCACTGATCCCCGAAGAAGGCTCGGTGGGGGCCAGTGGCGACCTGACGCCACTGTCTTACGTGGCCGCAACCCTGTCGGGCGAACGCGAAGTCCTGTTCAAGGGCGAGCGCCGCCTTGCAGCAGATGTGCACCGGGAACTGGGCTGGACACCGCTGGTACTTCGGCCCAAGGAAGCGCTGGCACTGATGAACGGTACCGCCGTGATGACCGGCCTCGCCTGCCTGGCCTATGCCCGCGCCGACTACCTGCTCAAACTGGCCACGCGCATCACCGCCCTCAACGTGGTGGCGCTGCAAGGCAACCCCGAGCACTTTGACGAACGCCTGTTTGCCACCAAGCCGCACCCGGGACAAATGCAGGTCGCTGCCTGGATCCGTCAGGACCTCGCCATCGATGCCCCCACCGCACCGTTGCATCGCCTGCAAGACCGCTACTCGCTGCGTTGCGCGCCCCATGTGCTGGGCGTGCTGGCAGACAGCCTGAGCTGGCTGCGCGGGTTTATCGAGACCGAACTCAACAGCGCCAACGACAACCCGATCATTGACGCCGAAGAGGAGCGCGTACTGCACGGCGGGCACTTCTACGGCGGCCATATCGCCTTTGCGATGGACAGCCTCAAGACCTTGGTGGCCAACGTCGCCGACCTGCTCGACCGCCAGCTCGCCCTGCTGGTGGACGTACGCTACAACCACGGCCTGCCGAGCAACCTGTCGGGCGCCAGCGCAGAACGGGCAATGCTCAACCACGGCTTTAAAGCGGTGCAGATAGGTACCAGCGCCTGGACAGCCGAGGCATTGAAAAACACCATGCCGGCCAGCGTCTTCTCCCGCTCCACGGAATGCCATAACCAGGACAAGGTGAGCATGGGCACCATCGCCGCTCGTGATGCGATCCGCGTACTGGAGTTGACCGAGCAGGTGGCAGCGGCCACCTTGCTGGCTGCCCATCAGGGCGTTTGGCTGCGCAGCCGTGCCGAAGACGCTCGCCCGTTGCCGCCGGCGCTGGCGCAGATGCATGCCGAACTGGCCAAGGATTTTGCCCCCGTGGTTGAAGACCGCGCCCTGGAAGCCGAACTGCGTTTGTGCCTGAGCCGCATCGCCCAACAACACTGGAGGCTGCATGCGTAGTAAAGGGGTTTTTCACGTTGATACCGAAGTGTTGGTGCCGTTTTTCGACATCGATACCATGCACGTGGTGTGGCACGGGCATTACGTCAAATACCTCGAAGTGGCGCGCTGTGCGCTGCTTGACCATGTCGGTCACAACTACACGCAGATGCTCGAAGCGGGTTATGCGTGGCCGGTGATCGACATGCAGTTGCGTTATGTCCGCGGCGCCACGTTCGGCCAGCGGATCAACGTGCGCGCCAGCCTGGTGGAATGGGAGAACCGCCTGAAGATTAATTATCTGATTAGCGATGCGGTCACGGGTGAGCGTTTGACTAGGGCAGTTACAGTGCAGGTGGCGGTTGAAATTGAGAGCCGGGAGATGCAATTGGCCTCGCCTGGGTGTTTTGTGCGGGCTGTAGAGCGGGTGCTGTCATGAATGGATCAAAAGCCCCTCACCCTAGCCCTCTCCCAAAGGGAGAGGGGATTGACCGCGGCGCACTCAAGAACTCAGCCATTGTAGAGACCGGTACATCCTTTACACATCTAACCGGGTACATCGTTTACACATTTACAGGCTTGAGACGCGTTTTGC